>JAGCZK010000077.1 GCA_017960065.1 Paludibacteraceae bacterium | reverse complement strand
CGTGCTTTACCTTTGTCTTAACCAATCGTTGACTTATGAATGTTCAGATAGAATCCAGCTGGAAGTCCTTGCTCAAAGACGAGTTTGAAAAACCGTATTTTGCTGATTTGGTGCGTTTTGTGAAAGACGAATACGCCACCAATGTGTGCTATCCGCAAGGCGGGAACATTTTCAACGCCTTTGACGCCTGCCCCGTAGAGCAGGTGAAGGTGGTCATCATCGGGCAAGACCCTTACCACGAACCCGGCCAGGCGCATGGTCTGTGCTTTTCGGTGCAAGACGGGGTGCAGTTTCCGCCCTCTTTACAAAATATCTTCAAGGAAATCGCTGCCGAGTATGGCAAGCCGATGCCTTCCAGCGGCAATCTGCAGCGTTGGGCCGCACAGGGGGTGCTGCTCTTGAATGCAACGCTGACCGTTAGGGCGCATGTGGCCGGTTCGCATCAAGGCCGTGGGTGGGAGCAGTTTACCGATGCTGTTATCCGCCAACTGGCGGCGCAGCGCGAGCACGTCGTCTATTTGTTGTGGGGCAGTTATGCCCAAAAGAAAGCGGCGATGATTGACCCGACCAAAAATCTGATTCTGAAATCGGCGCATCCGTCGCCCCTTTCGGCTTACCGCGGCTTTTTCGGAAACAATCATTTCAAATTGGCCAACGACTACCTGCAGCAACAGGGGCTGACACCGATTGAGTGGTGATGTTCTTCCAGAATGTCAATCTTTCCCGTGTGCTGTGATGTATTTGCGGTTAGGGGCGTTTTTGTTCGCAGTCGTCGGGCGAAGCACTTCAGCAATAACTAATTTCGTTATATATTGATGTACAGTTCGTGTTTGGTATTTTACACCAATCATCTCTAAAATCTCTTGTGCAGTATGGGGCGTTTTATTGCAGAATTCTAATACTTTCTTTTGTTTGGCTGTTAAGCGAACTCTATTACTTTTTTGCTCTGCTCTGTTACTTTTTTGGTCGAACTCTATTACTTTTTTCCTATTATTTTTGTCATTTCCCATTTGCATACTTGGTAAATCATCTCCTACAGAATTGATATACAGATTGATATCGTTCGTGAGATGCTGAATGTGCAAACGTGCCATGCAATTGAGAAAAATATCGAGTTTTTTTTGTTCCCGAGTGTCGGTCAACGCCTTGATATAGACCGCCTTGTCTCCTTTCAATACTTTGGTGGGCAGTACATTGTATTCCCATTGCAGCAGATTCATTAGCAAGCGGCTGGTGCGGCCGTTTCCGTCCGCCCAAGGATGAATGGTTACCAACTCATAGTGCGCCCAGAAACTGAGGTCGTAGATGGCGGCAATGTCAGACGGGTTCACCTCCTTGCGTCGTTTGTTCAGTTCATCGCAAAATGCGGCAAGACAAGAAGGCACTTTCTGATAAGACAAATACGATGGACCTCCCAATCCTGCAGTGACATTCAGCTTGCGAAGTTCTCCTTTGGCCGCCGAGAAACCGCCTCCCATAGCGTGGTATTCGCTCCCCGTGTGTGCCATGACTTTTGATGACAAGGTAATCAACCAATCGACCGTGATATCCTCGTGCGCTTTAATCCATTGCATGCCGTATTCGTAAGCCGCTTTTAGGTCCAAGTTCATCAATTGCTCCGCCATGGTGCGTTGGCTGGAGGTGATGCCCTCGTCGAAAAGCAACTGCGCCTCGATTTCCGTCACAGTAGATCCCTCTATGGCAGTGGAGTGTGTAATGATGGAATACAGATAGAATTTTTCGTAATCTATCTGTTGCGAAATCCCTAACGCTGTATGCCGCTCGAGAAGCTTAAGCAATATTTCCTTGTTTTCGTTTGTCATTTTTTACCGACATCGTTTTACAAAGGTAATCAAAAATCAGTTGTTGCAACGATTGAGAAAGGTAAAGAAAAGGAATTTGTCGTAACAAACTGGCAGTTTGTCAAGTCGAATGCCTTAGATGCCGCAAGTGCGACCCCGAGGCCCAACGTCCGAAACGACTTCGACATTGTAAAGGTAAGAAAAGAAATTGATTCAATCAAAGGTTCACTGAAAAATTCTTCAAAAGTTGTCGATGAGAACGGCGAACCGAAGGATGTGTACCATGGAACGGGTAGGGCCGAGTGTTTAACATAAAAGAAATTATGGGGCAGAAAACCGAACCGTATACATGTTATTATTTCCATCAACAATGACGGTGTAAACGACGGAAACGGTAGGCATGTGATAAAACCCGCCACAAACGACGATATGGATTCTGACCGCAAAGGAAAAAACAAAAAAAGAGATGCAACCCGAGGTCGCATCTCTTTTTGCGTTGGGGGATTCCGGCAAATTACATCATGCCGCCCATACCGCCGCCCATCGGGGGCATGGCGGGAGCGGGGTTTTCTTCCTTCTTGTCGGCGATAACGCATTCGGTGGTCAGCATCATGCCGGCAATCGAAGCGGCGTTTTCAAGGGCCACACGGGTTACCTTGGCCGGGTCGATAACACCCGTTTCAAACAAATTCTCGAACTTATCGCTGCGAGCGTTGTAACCGAAGTCCTTTTTGCCCTCGCGTACCTTTTGTACGATAACGGCACCCTCTTTACCGGCGTTGGCTACAATCTGGCGAAGCGGCTCTTCGATGGCGCTCTTGATGATTTCGATACCTGTGGTCTCGTCTTCGTTATCGCCTTTGAGGTTTTCCAAGGCCGAGATGGCACGGATGTAGGCTACGCCACCGCCCGGGACGATACCTTCTTCCACAGCGGCACGGGTAGCGCTGAGCGCATCATCCACGCGGTCTTTCTTCTCTTTCATCTCAACCTCCGACGGAGCACCGATGTAGAGTACAGCTACGCCACCAGCCAATTTGGCCAGACGTTCCTGCAATTTCTCGCGGTCGTAGTCCGAGGTGGTTTTCTCAATCTGCATTTTGATTTGAGCCACACGGGCGGCGATTTCGTCTTTCTTGCCGGCACCGTTGACAATGGTGGTGTTGTCCTTGTTGATGGTCACCGTTTCGGCAGTACCCAGCAGGTCGATGGTCGCACTCTCGAGCTTGAGGCCTTGCTCTTCGCTGATGACCTTGCCACCGGTCAGGATGGCGATGTCCTGCAACATTTCCTTGCGGCGGTCGCCAAAGCCCGGAGCCTTGACGGCGCACACCTTCAAACCGGCACGCAGACGGTTGACTACCAACGAAGTGAGCGCTTCGCTATCGACGTCTTCGGCGATGATCAGCAACGAACGGTTCGATTGGATGGTGCTCTCGAGCAAGGGCAGGATTTCCTTGAGGTTCGAGATTTTCTTGTCGTGAATCAAAATCATCGGTTTCTCCATCACCACTTCCATCTTTTCGGCGTCGGTGACAAAGTAGGGCGAGAGGTAGCCGCGGTCAAACTGCATACCTTCGACCACATCGACCGTGGTGTCGGTGCCTTTGGCTTCTTCGACCGTGATGACGCCTTCTTTCTTCACCTTGGCCATGGCGTTGGCGATGAGTTTGCCGATTTCGCCGTCGTTGTTGGCGGAGATAGTGGCCACTTGCTCGATCTTGTTGTTGTCGTCACCCACCGATTCGGCCTGGGCCTTGATGCTTTCGACCACCTTGGCGACCGCTTTGTCGATACCGCGCTTGAGGTCCATCGGATTGGCGCCGGCGGCTACGTTTTTGAGGCCTACCGAGATGATTGATTGGGCCAGCACTGTGGCGGTGGTGGTGCCGTCACCGGCGTTGTCACCCGTTTTGGAGGCCACTTCCTTGACCATTTGGGCGCCCATGTTTTCAAAAGCGTCCTCGAGTTCGATTTCCTTGGCGACGCTGACACCGTCTTTGGTGATGTGCGGAGCACCGAATTTCTTCGCCAGAATCACATTGCGGCCTTTGGGACCGAGCGTGACCTTCACTGCGTTGGCCAATGCGTCAACGCCTTTTTTCAGCCCGTCGCGGGCTTCGATATCGAATTTGATTTCTTTTGCCATAACTGTAATTTTTTAAAGGATTAGAGAGTTGCCAAAATGTCACTTTGACGCATGATCAGGTATTTTTCGCCTTCGTACTCGATTTCGGTGCCGGCATATTTGCCGTACAGCACCGTATCGCCGGCTTTAACGACCATTTGTTCGTCTTTGGTACCGTTACCGGTAGCCAGCACTTTGCCTTTCAACGGTTTTTCTTTGGCCGAATCGGGCAGGATAATACCTCCGGCACTCTTTTCTTCTGCGGCATCGGGTTGCACCAGCACCCGGTCTGCCAATGGTTTGATGTTCATCATGATTATTTTATTGAGTTAATATTCTTTTTCGTCTGGTACTATGCAGAATCTGTGCCAATAAAAAAACGGGGCCGTTTTGACTGACAAAACGGCCCCGTTGACGGCATATATGACAAAATGTCGTTATTCTGCTTCGGGAGCCTGCTCCTGAACGGGAGCGGGGGCGCTTTCTTCCACGTTTTGGCGGATTTTGTCGGCTTCCGACTGGCTGCCGCGAACCAAGAAGTGCGCGCTGGCGACGCAAAGCACGGCCAAAACGATGACCAGCGACCAGGTGGCTTTCTCCAAAAAGTCGGTGGTTTTGCGCACGCCCATGATTTGGTTGGTGCTCGACAGCGACGAATCCAGACCGCCGCCCTTCGAGTTTTGGATCAATACAATGAAAATTAGCAATATTGCTGTGATGATGGCAAAGATGACGATTACTTTCATGGTTTTTATGAGTTTGTTTCTAATTTTTTCTGCAATGTTGTGATTTGGTCTGCAAAGTAAGCACTTTTTTCTGGATATTTCAAATTTAATTTTTCAAAAATGCGGATTGCCTTGGCATATTGCCCCTGTTTGATATAGATTTTTGCCAAACTTTCGGTAAAAATACTGTCGGTGACGGTTTTGACCGGCTCGGCCGGAAGCGTTTCGCCTTCGGCCTTTTGCCCGGCGATGGGCTGGATGCGCGGGTCGGTTTCGATAAACTGGTCAATCAGGTCGCCGTGCTTCATTTTCGGTCCGTCGGCCGTCAGTCCGTTCAGGGGGTAGTCGGCCGGGTAGCCGGGCCGGATGCCGAGGGCCGGTGCCTCGAGGTACTCCTGCAGGCGTTTGCGGTCGGCTACGGTCAGGGCCACGCGGGGCAGCATGGCGGCGTAGCGCAGGTCGTGACCATCGTGCAGCCCTTTGAGGTAGAGGCTGGCCGCCGCGCCGAAGTACGGGTGGCTTTCCCACAGCCGGCCCACCGATTCGCAGTCGCTTTCGGTCAGCAGGGCGGGTTGTTTGAGCAGTCGTATGAATTGGTCGGCGGTCATCTTACCAGTTGGCTACGGTGTCGTTGTAAATGTTGTTGCAGATTTCGTCCACGATCTCCTCAATCAGGTCATCCTGCACCTCGGTGATCAGTTTCGAACTGTCGAAGTTGCGGTAAGCCGAATAGCTGCGCTCGAAATTTTCGTCGGGGTTCGTGTTGTTGGTGTAGCGCACCTGAATCCGGATGGTCAGACGCGTTTCGGCCGACAGCGAGTTGGCGTTCATCGACTGCGGCGTGATGTCGTAGCCGGTGATTTCGCCTTCGAGCTCGAGGTCGCCGTTGCGGTCGGTCAACTCCAGACGGGTCTGGCGGACGTAGGTGTCCTTGATCTTTTCGTTGAACCGGACTGCCAGCGGGGCATACACCATGGGCGCGCGGTTGGTGAAGTCGGTGATGGCGATGGTCTTCACCTTGCTGTAGTCGATGACCGTACCGTTAAACTTGTACGAAATCGTGCAGGCCGTCAGCACGAAGGTGGCCACGGCAATGGTCAAAAGACTGTATAAGTGCTTGTTGCTCATTGTAGTCCGTATTGTTTGATTTTGCGGTACAAGGTGCGTTCGGAAATGCGCAGGTCGGCCGCCGCCAGGTTGCGGTGTCCGCCGTGCTTTTCCAAGGCCTTGCGTATCAGTTCTTTCTCATTTTCGTCCACTGCCAGCGAGCCGTCGCTGATTTCTTCGGCATCGACCGCATAGTCGGCATTGGCCGGTTTGTGCGGAGCGGGCGTGGCGTGCCGGACCTCGGTCATCTCCCAGTTGTCGGTAGCGTAGTCCGGAATATGGTTGGCCGGATGGGCGCTGCCGTTCTGCATTTTCTCCATCTTGCTCTTGAGCTCGTTCATTTCGTTGCGCATCTCGTAGAGCAGTTTGTACAGAAACTCGCGTTCGGCCTTCATGTCGTCGATCGAGGTGTGGATGCCCTGCGGTGCGGTCGGCAGCATCGACATGCTTTCGTCGGGCAGGTATTTGCGCAAAATCTCGCCCGTCAGTTCGGTGTCGTTTTCAAGAATCGAAATCTGTTCGGCCACGTTCTTGAGTTGGCGGATATTGCCTCTCCAATAGTATTTGGTGAGCATCGCCTTCGCTTCATCCGTTGGCCGGATAACCGGGCGTTTGTAGCGTTCGGCGCAGTCGGCCGTAAATTTCGTGAACAGCGGCAGAATGTCTTGCTGGCGGTTGCGCAGGGCGGGCAGTTGGATGGTCACCGCATTGAGCCGGTAATACAGGTCTTCGCGGAAACGCCCTTCGCGGATGGCTTTGGGCAGATCCACGTTGGTGGCGGCCACCACGCGCACATTCGTTTTCGAAACGGTCGAGGAGCCCATTTTCATGTATTCGCCCGATTCGAGGATGCGCAGCAGCATGGCCTGGGTGGACATGGGCAGTTCGCCCACCTCGTCGAGGAAGATGGTGCCGCCGTCGGCCACTTCAAAATAGCCCTTGCGGTCGGCAATGGCGCCCGAATAGGCCCCCTTTTCGTGTCCGAAGAGTTCCGAATTGACCGTTCCTTCGGGGATGCCGCCGCAGTTGGTGGCGATGTAGGGGGCGTGCCGGCGGGCGCTGCAGTGGTGGATAATCTTCGGAATGTTTTCCTTGCCCACACCGCTTTCGCCAATGACCAGCACCGACAAATCGGTATTGGCCACCTGTACGGCGGTTTCGATGGCGCGGTTCAGCTCGGGGCTTTGCCCGATAATGCCGAAGCGCTGTTTGATATTGGCCAGTTCTGCAGGAGTTAGCATGAGCGTTGTTTTACAATGTCGATGGCCATGTACATGGCGGCGCGCAGCGAACTTTCGTCGGCGACGTTCTGGCCGGCCTTGTCGTAGGCCGTGCCGTGGTCGGGCGAGGTGCGCACTACGGGCAGTCCTGCCGTGTAGTTCACGCCGTTGGACATGGCCAGGGTTTTGAACGGAATCAGCCCCTGGTCGTGGTACATGGCCAGGATGCCGTCGTATTTCAGGTAGTTGTCCGACCCGAAGAAACCGTCGGCGGGCAGCGGGCCGATGCAAACGATGCCTTGGTCGAGGGCGGCTTGGATGGCGGGGCGGATAATCGTCTTTTCCTCTTCGCCGATCACGCCGTCATCGCCGGCATGCGGGTTAAGCCCCAATACGGCAATGCGTGGCTTGCGGATGCCGAAGTCTTGTTTGAGCGATTGGTTGAGTTGTTTGATCTTGGTCAGGATACCCTCGGTGCTGAGGCTGGCGGCCACTTTGGCCAGAGGGATGTGACCGGTAACCACGGCCACCCGCAGCTTGTCGTTGGCCAGCAGCATGAGCGCATCGCCCTTCTTTCCGAAAATCTGTTCGAGGTATTCGGTGTGCCCCGGAAAATTGAAACGCTCCGACTGGATGTTCTTTTTGTTGATGGGCGCCGTTACCAGAGCGTCGATTTTGCCTTCTTTCAGGTCGAGCGTCGCCCTCTCGAGGGCGTCGAAGGCCGCTACGCCGGCCATCTCGGTCGATTGACCGAGCTCGACCTTCAATTCATTGTCGCAGCAGTTGATGATGTTGGCGCGCTTGTCGTTGGCCTCTTCCGCCGAATTGATCAGGTTGAGGTTGCCGTTGAGCTCGAGCATTTTGCGGTGATAGGCCGCCGCTTTCGACGAGCCATATACAATGGGGATGCAGCAGTCCAAAATGCGGTTGTCCTCCAGCGTTTTGAGGATGACTTCGTATCCGATGCCGTTGACATCGCCGTGTGTGATTCCGATTTTAATCTTTTCCATAATTGAATGTCAATGTGTATAATATCGCCTCAAGTTGGCGCATGATGTTGCGTTTGTATTGGTTGGGGGCATAGACGAACGACTCGACCGTGAGCAGCTCCAGTCGCTCGCTGTTGACGACCGTCAGGCTGACAAACGGGCCGCCCATCAAATCGCCCTCGACGCGCCAGCGTCCGGTCAGTTTGGCCGCATACTTGCCCTCTTCGGTGTTGTCCTTTTCGAAGATGGGCGGGTCCACCTGGTATTCGGTGGTCATGTACGAGCCTTCGGTCGGGCCGGGCACGTTAGCCTTCAGCACCGAGTCGCGCACGCGCAGCAGCTCTTCGCGCTTGAACTGGTCGATGCTGTAGTAGGGCACGCTATAGACCAGGATGTTTTGGTTGAATTCGCCGTTGTTGCCCGAAATCCACAAAAAGTCGGTGCCCGTCTTGGTGCGTTTCATGCCGCGGGGCACCATCATCGAGGCGCCGAATAGTTCCTCAATCATCTGCTTGGGTTTCAGCTCCTGGGCCTTGGTGAAGTAGCGGATGTTGCGGTCGCGCTCGGCTTTCAGGAAGTAGGCGTAGATGGCGTTTTTCTTGCGGCCGATGAGTGCCGCCAGCGAGTCTGTGTCGGTGGCGTTGGCGTAGAGCACGGCCTGCGGTTGGGCCCATTTGTTGGTGGCCGCCTTGATTTTTCCGACCGAATATTGCTTTCCGACATTGACAATCAGAATGTTGCGCGCCGGTTTGAGCAGCTCGTTGAAGCCGCGGTGCGTGGTGCGCGACACATTGAACATCGGCTCCGACTGCGGCAGGCAGGGCACGTCGGCATCGAGCATCGCCCGCAGCGAATCGCCCGCAACGCTCCGGTAAACCGAGTCATCGACCACCAGCAGCAGTTCGCCGGCGGCGCCGGTCACGTTGGGTTTGATTGAGCCTTCGGAGCAGGCGCCCAGCAATGCGGCGCACATCACCGAAACTGTCCATAATATGGAAAAACGTCTCATAGTTGCGTTTGTTTTATTTTTGACAGCAGTCCGCACGCCGCCTCAATGTCCTGGCCGCGCGAGCGGCGGATGGTGGTGGGGAACCGCTTTTGGTTCAACACTTCCTGAAAGGCTTCCATGGCGGCTCTCGGCGAGGGGCGCAACCCGGCGTCTGGAATCGCATGAAACGGAATCAGGTTGATATGGCAATCCAATCCTTGCAAATTGTGTGCCAACTCGAGCGCATCCTCCTTCCGGTCGTTGACCCCGTCGAACAGGGTGTATTCGAACGACAGGCGGCGTTGGTGCGAAAAGTCGTGGCGGCGCAGCAGCTCGAGCGTGTCGTGCATGGGGTAGGCCTTTTCGGCCGGTACCAGTTGGGCCCGCAGCGCCGCGTTGGGGGCGTGGATGCTGACAGCAATCTGGCACTGGCTTTCGTCGAGTGCCCGGGCCAGTTGCGGCGTGATGCCCACGGTCGAGAGCGTAATGCGCTTCGGACTCCAGCCATAGCCGTAGTCGGCGGTCATGATGGCAATCGCCTTGAGCACGGCGTCGGCGTTGTTGAGCGGCTCGCCCATGCCCATAAACACAATGTTGGTCAGGCTGTCCGACTGCTCGATGCTTTGCACCTGGTTGAGGATTTCGGCCGTTGTGAGGTTGCCTTTGTAACCCTGGCGGCCGGTGGCGCAAAACGTGCAGCCCATCTGGCAGCCGATTTGCGACGAAATGCACAGCGTGGCCCGGTCTCCGTCGGGGATATAGACACTCTCGATGTAATGGCCGCCGCCTTCGCCCGCTTCGAACAGGTACTTGACGGTGCCGTCTTTCGACTGCCGCCGCTCGACGGGCTCGGCCACACCGACGCACCATTGCTGCGACAGCAGTTCGCGGGCGCGCGCCGACAGGTTCGTCATGTCGGCAATGTGCAGTACGCGTTTGCGGTATATCCAGTCGGCGATCTGCTTGGCCGTAAATGTCGGCAAACCGTAGGCGGCGACGAGCTGTTTGAGTTCGTCGAGCGTCTGTCCTATCAATGGTTTGCCGGTCGTGTTCATGGCAGGATGTTCCAGTCGGCTCCTTCAATTTTAACGTCTATCTGGTATCCGCTGTCTTTTCCCACATGGCGGAAAATGCTGGTTACCGAATCGGCGTGGCATTGCCTGATGAGCTGTTGGAGCGCTTCGTTGTCCATCATCGGCATGGTCTCGATGTAGGAGGCTTTGAGTAAGGTGATGACAAACGGATTGTCGAACTGGTCCACGGTGAACCCGTAGTCCTCGGGGGTAGAGATCGTATATACCACGGTTTTGTCTTTGATCTCCACCTTTTCGATTTGGGAGTTATCTCCAAAATCGATGGGGCATTCGTCTTGAGCCGCTTTTACGGCCTGTTTGAGCTGGCTGTTGGTGCAGGCTGCCAGCAGGCAGGCTGCCAACAGACTGAAAATGAGGAGTTTCTGTTTCATGATTTTTGAAAGTTGCAATGGGTTTTTCATTCGTTTGGATTAGTCTTGTGTCAGTTGCATCATGCGCGACAGGTATTTGCCGATGATGTCGAATTCGAGGTTGACCACCGTCCCCTCGCGAATTTCCTTGAAATTGGTGTTTTCGTAGGTGTAGGGGATGATGTTGACCTGAAAGCTGTTGCGCGTGGGGTTGCACACGGTCAGGCTGGTGCCGTTGACCGTGACCGAGCCTTTGTCCACGGTAAAGTAACCGCGTTTGGCCATCTCGGGGTCGAAGGCATGTTCGAAGGTGTACGTCCAGCTGCCGTTGGCGTTTTCGACCTTGGTGCAGACAGCGGTGCCGTCCACATGCCCCTGCACGATGTGCCCGTCGAGGCGGCCGTTCATCAGCATGCTGCGTTCCACATTGACCCGGTCGCCCACCTGGAGCAGGCCGAGGTTGCTTTTTTCGAGGGTCTCGCGCATGGCCGTGACGGTGTATTCGTCGCCCTGTTGCCGGACAACGGTGAGGCAAACGCCGTTGTGCGCCACGCTTTGGTCGATTTTGAGCTCGCGGGCGAAGGGGCAGGCCAGGGTCAGGTGCAGGTTGTCGAGCTCTTTTTCGAGCGCGGTGACGCGTGCGGTGCTTTCTATGATACCACTAAACATACTCGTTGGAATTTATGGTGCAAATTTACGCAAAAAAAGCCATTTGTGCAAACAATCACCCCCGGCTGACTTCATCCACGCCTTTGATGGTGCGCAGCTTGCGGATGAGCCGCTCCAGGGTTTCGGTGTCGCCGGCTGTGAGGACGATGCGTCCGTGCAGGCGTCCGCCGTCGGTGTCGATGTTGATCGAGCGCAGGGTGACCGAGGGCTCCTTGGCAATCACCGAGGTGACGTTGGTCATGATGCTGAGCTGGTCGTCGCCGCTGATGTACAGCGGGCAGATCTGCTGTTCGCTGCCCTTGGCCTCCCAGGCGGCCCGCACGATGCGGTAGCCGAAGCGCGCCATCATCTGGGGGGCGTTTGGGCAGTCCTTGCGGTGGATCTTGATGCCGCCGCTCACGGTGACGAAGCCGAAAATCTCGTCGCCGAAAATCGGGTGGCAGCATTTGGCCATGCTGTACTGCACGCCCTTGGTCTCCTCGTTGATAATCAGCACGTCGGAGCGGCTGATGCGGTCGGTCGTCGTCTTGCCGTAGTCCGATGCCGTGAAGGCGCTGCGCTCGTCGCTCTTGTCCTCCTTGTCGAAGTTGAGGTAGGCGTCGCGGAATTCGAGCAAATCCATCTTGCCTTCCTGCAAGTCGATGTAGAGCTGGCTCAGGTGCTTGTAGCCGAGCCGGGTGCCCACCTTCGACAAGCGGGCTTCGTCCAGATCGATCTTCCAGTTCTTGAAACGGCGCTGCAGGGTTTCCAAGCCGTCGTTGGCCAGCTTGGTTTCGGTCTCCTTGATGACCGTGCGTATCTTTTGGCGGGCCTTCGACGTGACGGCGATTTTGACCCAGTCGGCGCGCGGATGCTGGTTGGGCGAGGTCAGGACCTCGATTTGGTCTCCGTTGTTGAGCTTGTAGCCCAGCGTCACGTTGCGTCCGTCGATGCGTCCGCCGATGCAGTGGCTGCCCACCGCCGTGTGGATGGCAAAGGCGAAGTCGAGCAGGGTGGCGCCTTTGGGCAGCCGCAGCAAATCGCCCTTGGGCGTAAAGGCAAACACTTCCTCCTCGTAGAGGTTCATCTTGAAGAAGTCCATCGACGCGCGGCCTTCCATTTCGGGATTTTCGAGCCCGTCGCGCAGGGTTTTGAGCCAGGCTTCCATGCGCTCGTCCCCGCCGATGTTCTTGTACTTCCAGTGGGCGGCGACGCCTTTTTCGGCCACCTCGTCCATGCGGCGCGTGCGAATCTGCACCTCGATGTATTTGCCGTCGGGGCCCATCACCGTGCAGTGCAGCGATTCGTACCCGTTGGCCTTGGGCTGCGACAGCCAGTCGCGCATGCGGCGCAGGTCGGGCGTCTACATGTCGGTGACAATCGAATACACCTGCCAGCACTGGGCCTTTTCCTGTTCGAACGGGCAGTCGATGATCAGCCGGATGGCAAAAATGTCGTAGATGCCTTCGAAGGGCAGGTGCTGCTTCTTCATCTTGTTCCAGATACTCGGAATCGACTTGGTGCGGCTCTTGAGTTCGTAGCGGAAACCGGCCGCGTCGAGTTTGGCCTTCAGCGGCCCGATAAAGTGCTGGAAATAGGCTTCGCGCGCTTCGGCCGTATCGACCAGTTTGCGGGCGATTTCGCGGTAAGTGTCCGGAAAATTGTGCTCCATGGCGCGCTCTTCCATCTCGGTTTTGACCGGATAAAAGCCCATGCGGTGCGCCAGCGGGGCGTACAGGTAGGCCACCTCGTGTGCGATGCTGTCTTGTTCGGCTTTGGGATAGTCGGCCAGATGACGGATCAGGTACAGGCGCTCGGCCAGCATGATCATGATGACCCGCACGTCTTCGGCCAGGGTGAGCAGCAACATCCGGAAGTTGTCGGTTTCGAGTGCCTTGGCCTTGTGGTAAAACTGGTTGACCTTGTGAAGGCCCGTCACCACCCGGGCCAGTTCCGCCGAAAAATCGCTTTGGACCTGTCCGATGGGGTAGTCGGTGTGTTCGGTGAAGACTTGCAGCAGGATAGCGGCCACGGGAACGCCCGTCATCCCCATCTCATCGGCCGCCAATCGGGCCACCCGCAGGGCACTGGCCATTGTGGGCAGCAGCTGGGGCTGTCCATGGCGATGCCACAGCGCCTTGATTTTGGCACTGAACTCCGTTCCCAACAGCCCTTCGAGCTGTCGGCTGGTGGCACGGTATTCCGAGAGGGTCAGACGTCGGTTCATTCGGCGTTGATATACAGTTCGTAGTGCTTGCCGATCGAGGCCAGCGACGATTCGATGTAGGGCTTCATCGTCTCGGCCAGGGCGGTCGGATAGTCGTAATCGATGTAGAACTGGGCCTTTTCTTCGTTGTAGAACATGTAGCGGCGCAGGGTCTCGTCCTGATTGTACATGATCAGCTCAACCACCTTCGGATAGTCGCCCATCTTGAAGATGTTTTTCTCCACATCGTCCCAGATATGGTTGCGGTTGTACTCGGTTTTGTAAAAGTCGAGCCGGTTTTCGGTCAGTTCGTACGGCAGCATGCGCATGTCGGTCAGGCTGATGTAACCGCCCATCAGGGTATCGACGTAGATGGCGCGGTAGATGGGCGACAGCGGGTCGGTCTGAAGCAGCCGCTGGTTGTATTCGTCGATGTACTGGTCCGAAATGCCCTTGGCTCCGACCGGCACCCGGAAGGACAGGTTCAAATCGGCGCTGGTCACCATTTCGTCGAGCAGCCCTTCGTCGAGTTTGTATTCGCGTTCTTTGATGCAGGCGGTCAGCACCGACAGCGCCAGCAGTAGCGGAAGAATCTTTTTCATAACTTATTCCTGATAATAGATGCGTTTCACACGGTTCGACACGCTGGTGAGGATTTCGTAGGGAATCGTCCCGACAACCTCGGCCAGGTCGTTGATGGTATGTTTCGTTCCGAAAATTTCGACGCTGTCGCCCTCTTCGACGCCGTCGATGTCGGTGACATCGACCATGCAGATGTCCATGCAGATGTTGCCGACAAAGGGCGCTTTCTTTCCTTTAATCACCACATAGCTTTTGCCGTTGCCGAAGGCGCGGTGTAGCCCGTCGGCGTAACCGATGGGGATGGCGGCGATGCGCGAGCGGCGGTGCAACACGCCTTTGCGGCTGTAGCCGACCGTCTCGTCTTCGGGTACTTCCTTGATTTGCAGGACAATCGAGCGCAGGGTCGCAATGGGTTGGATGTCGCATTCGGGCATCAGTCCTACGCCGTAAAGGCCGACGCCCAACCGCACCATTTCGTACTGGTATTCGGGGAACCGTTGCACACCGGCGGTGTTGAGGATGTGCCGCAGGAACGGGTACGACAGGTTCTTTTTCAAAAAGTCGGTGCCCCAGGCAAAATTCGACAGCTGTTGCTTGGTAAACGCGTCCATGTCGAGGCAGTCGGCGGTCGCCAAATGCGAAAAGACCGATTCGATGCGGACGGCGGGCAGGTGTTCCAACTCCTGTACCACTTGCGGCAATTCGTCGCAGGTGAATCCCAAGCGGTGCATGCCGGTGTCGAGCTTGAGGTGGATGGGGTAGTCGCGTTCGCCCTGCCGGTCGGCAAAGTCGGCAAACAGCTGCAGCATCCTGAAATTGTAGATTTCGGGCTCGAGGTGGTGCTCGATGAGCAGGTCGAAGCTGCTGGGCTCGGGGTTCATGACGATGATGGGGGTGCGGATACCGGCTTTGCGCAACTCGGCGCCTTCGTCGGCCACCGCCACGCCAAAGTAGTCGCAGTGGTGGTGCTGCAGCAGTTGTGCCACTTCGACGGCCCCGCACCCGTAGGCGTTGGCTTTGATCATGGCCACCGTCTTGGTTTCGGGCTTGAGAAACGACTTGAGTGCATTGAAGTTGTGCACGATGGCGTTGAGGTTGATTTCCATCACCGTCTCGTGGCGTTTGAGCTCGAGTCGCGACACGATGTTCTCAAATGCGAAACTGCGCGCGCCCTTGATCAGAACCACTTCGTGGTCGAAGTGCAGGTCGCTCTTCAAAAAGTCGTCGGTGCTGGCGAAGAACCGGCTGTCGAAGGGGAACTGGTGCCAGAATTTGCGGATATGCTCGCCGATGCCGATGAAGCGGTCCACCTTTTTCTGCAACAGCAGCGTTGCCAAGAGAGTGTACAGCTCGGCGTCGGAACGGCCGGTTTGGGCGATGTCCGACAGGATGAGGGTCTTGCCGGCCCCCGTGTGCTGGGCCTGGGCGTTCAGAAAATCGAGGGCGATTTCGAGCGAGTAGATGTCGCTGTTGTAGGCGTCGTTGATCAGCAGGCAGTTGTTTTTGCCCTGTTTGACCTCGAGGCGCATACCGATGCGCTCCAGCCCCGACAAGTCTTCGCGCACGTCGATGAGCAGGCAGAAGGCCAGGCAGTGCAGGGCGTTCTCGAGCGAGGCGTCGTCGGTGAACGGAATCACACACTGGTCGTCCTTGCCCTCAAAGCGGTAGCGTACGGTGCTGCGGTTAAAGGCTTTGTCGATGCTGAGGATGTTGACGTCGGCCGTTTCGTCCTGATAGGCCCACGAAAACAGCCGCGCCTTTTCGTTCAGTTTGCGAAAGGCCGCTTCGATGGGGTATTTCTTGCAGTAAACCAGTACCTTGCATTCTTTGAAGAGCTTGAGTTTCTCGTTCAGTTTCTCTTCCTGATCCACAAAAAACTCGCTGTGGGCCGTGCCCAAGTTGGTGAAGATGCCGATGCGCGGGCGGATGATGCGTTCGAGCCGCTCCATTTCGCCCGGTTGCGAGATGCCCGCCTCAAAAATGCCCAGTTCGGTGCGGTTGTCCATTTGCCACACCGAGAGCGGAACTCCGATTTGCGAGTTGTAGCTTTTGGGCGAGCGGGTGATGATGAAACGCTCCTGCAGCAGTTGGTACAGCCATTCCTTGACAACGGTCTTGCCGTTGCTGCCGGTGATGCCGACTACGGGCGCCTTGAATTTGCGGCGGTGCGAGGCCACCAGTTTCTGCATGGCTAGCAGGGTGTCGTCCACCACGACGAAGTTGGCTTCCATCCCTTCCCACGAGGGGTCTTTTTCGAATACCACAAAATTGCGCACGCCGCACTCGTAGAGCTCGGGCACGTACTTGTGGCCGTCGTTGGTCTTGGTTTTGAGCGCGAAAAAGAGGCTCTCTTCGGGATACGACAGATTCCGGCTGTCGGTCAGCAGGTGACTGATGTCGCGGGACGGGCTCCCCAAACTCAATTCCCCCCCGGTGATACGGGCAATTTCTTCGATGTCGCAGGTCATTTTGATTTTTCTTTAAATTCTTCGGATAACAGTTCGTCCAACTCTCCGACTCCGGTCAGCTGTTTGAGGCGGCGGAGCAGATAGACCAGCGCCACTACCATGACCAAGGTCGAAGGCAGGGCGATGACGGGGTAGCTGATGGCCGTCAGTTTGCCCAACTGCTCGTTGAACAGGGCGGTGCCGGCTTCGGCGGTCACGACGGCCTTGGCGACCGTGTAGTTGAGGATGGCCGACACCAGAAACGACAGGGCTACAATCCAAGTGGCGTTTTTCATGGCTTTTTCGAATTCGACCTGGCGATTGTTGGCGGCCAGCCGCTGTTCGATGAAGGGCAGGTTGAGCAGCGTGTCGTTGTATATCAGTTTGCGGATCAGCGGGTAGGGCGTGTAGAGCGACACGACGACCGCGATGCCGATGAGCAGCGGCACCAGGGCCTCTTTGACCGCAATCCATTGGGGCGGAAACTGAAAGACCCCGATGATGCCGGTCAGAAAGATGCTGACGAACCCGAGAATGGCGATGAAGCCGAATTCCTTGCGGACTATCATGTTGTACAGGGCCAGCCCGATCGGGAAGGCCAACGCAATCAAAAAGCCGGGCAACACCCCGAGGTATTCGGGTTTGCTGAACTTCGACAGGATGACGGCCGGTATGACGATGCTGACCAAAATGCTCAGCAGGGGGCTCTCTTTCTTTTGTTTGGCGTTTTCGCTCATCGTTTGTATTGTTGGTCCAAGTCGTGCAAACGGGCTTGGGTTTGTTCGGTCAGTTGGCGGTGCCGCTCGCTGCCGGCTTGGCGGCTGCGGTGGCCGAGGGTCTTGTTCAGCGCTTCGTATCGGGCGGCGGCTTGCCGGGTGTCGTCGTCCATGTAGGCGGCCTCCAACAGCTCGTACACATAGTCGGCGGCCACGGGGCTCGGGTGCACCATGTCTTCGGCGTAGAAGCGATAGTCGCGCAAGTCGTCCATCAGGGCCTCGTAGGCCGGAAAGTATTCGCATTGCTGCGGATGACGCCGGCAGATTTCGGCAATGGCCAGGTGCAGGCAGCTCTTGCTCAGCGTGTTGTCGTGCAGTCCTTCGCCCAAATGGCGGATGGGGCTGACCGTCCAGACCACGGTTTTGTTGGCAGCGGCGGCGCAAATCCGTTCGAGGCAGTCGGTGCAGGCGTCGGTCGTTAGCATCTCGCGCTCGAATATCCGGGCATCGCTCCTATGGCAATTGGCCACGACGCGTCCGCTTTCTTTCAGGCGGTACACCCAGGCGGTGCCCAAGGTGACAAACAGCGGGCCTTCGGTTTGCAGGGCCTGGTGGCCGGCTTCGATGGCGGCGTTCATGCGCTCGAGTGCCGCTTCGGCCGTTTCGGCGCTGAAGTCGCTGTGAAAATCGTAACTGTGGTACCGCCCGTTTTGCCCGAACAGTTCGCTCGGACAGATCTTTTTTCCGGTTTGCAGGCGCTCCACGGCGGCGGCGATTGAGGCCGGGTTGTAGAGCGTTCCCATGGCCTGGCAGACCTCAAATCCGCGTTGCGACAGGCGTTGGGCGATGTGCGTCGTGAAACACGACCCCATCAGCATGACCCCCGTGCGGTGCGTGAGGCGTAGGGGCGACTTCTCAACGGCAACGGGCGTCCGAAAGCGCATTAGTCGAACAGTTTGAGGAGTTCTTCCAGCTTGGGCGTCAGGATGATTTCGCAGCGGCGGTTTTTTTGACGGGCTTCGCTGGTGTTGTCGGTGTCAACGGGGCAGTACTCGGCACGGCCCGAGGCGATGACACGCGCCGGCTCCAGGTCGGGGTTCTCCAACAGGATGCGGACGATGGCGGTGGCGCGTTTGACACTCAGGTCCCAGTTGTCCTGCACGTTGCCGTTGCCGAGGAAGGGGACGTTGTCGGTGTGTCCTTCGATGAGGATGTCCACGTCTTTGTTGGCCGACAGTACCGGTGCCAGGCGGCGAATGGCCTCCCGACCGCGTTCGGCGACTTCCCAGCGGCCCGATTCAAAGAGCAGCTGCTCGTCCATCGAAACGTAGATGCGTCCGCCTTTGGTGCTGACTGCCAGTCCGTTGCCTTCAAATCCCACCAGGGCGTTGCGCACTTTGTCGCGCAATTCGCGCAGCTTGGCTTCCTGGGCGTCGAGGGCTTCGGTCAGTTGCACAATGCGCATATTTTGGATTTCCACTTCCTTCTGCTTGTCGTAGAGGGCGCGTTCGGCCTGGAACAAGGCGTCCTCACGCTTCATCAACTCGGTTTGCAGGCCTTGGATTTCGGCCAGCAGGGCACGGGCTTCTTCCTGTCCTTGGGGGGCCTGCAACCGTTCGAAAAGGGCGAGGTTCTGACGTTGCATGGCTTCGCATTCGTCCTGTACGCGGCGCAACTCGCGCGAGAGCATGGCGGTGTCGGCCAAGGCCTTGTCGCGTTTGGCACGCAAGAGTTCCAATTCGGCTTCGAGCTCCTTGTTGCGGGTTTCGAGGGCGTTCTTTTCCTTGCGGCAGGCGCGGGCTTCATCGTAGTAACGGGCTTCGGCATCGCGGGCTTCGTCGTATTTGGCTTGGGTGACGCAAGAACTTGCCGCGAGGGCGAACAGACAGAGATAGAGGATTTTTTTCATTTTTGCGGTTTCGTAAATCAGACTACGCAAAAGTACACATTTTTATCGGCTTATAAAACATGTAAACGCTTTTTTTAGGGAAGTTTTGAGATTTATTTGTAATTTTGCACGTATTTTTAAAAATATGGAAAAATATCCCCTTTTGAGCACTATCCAGTACCCGTCGGATTTGCGGCGCATGCGCCCCGAAAAGCTGCCGGAGTTGTGTGCCGAATTGCGGACGTTTATCATCGAGTCGCTTTCGGAAAACCCGGGGCACTTGGCTTCCAGCCTGGGTGCCATCGAGCTGACCGTGGCCCTGCACTATGTGTTTGCCACGCCCGACGACCGCATTGTCTGGGACGTGGGGCATCAGGCCTACGCGCACAAAATCCTGACCGGGCGGCGCGAACGTTTCTATACCAACCGTAAGTTCAAGGGAATCAGTGGTTTCCCGAATCCGAAAGAAAGCAAATACGACGCGTTTGTCGCCGGGCACGCCTCCAATTCGATTTCGGCGGCCTTGGGCATGTCCATCGCCGACGAACGCCTCAACGAAAACCGCAAAGTGGTGGCCGTCATCGGCGACGGCGCCATGACCGGCGGACTGGCCTTCGAAGGGCTCAACAATGCCTGTGTCAACCCCAACAACCTGCTCATCGTGCTCAACGACAACAACATGTCGATCGACAATCCGGTGGGCGGGCTCAACCAATACCTCAACGCCATCACCACATCGCCGTTCTATAACAAACTGCGGTTCAAGGTCTATCACCTGCTCAAAAAAGTCGGCTGGATCGACGAAAACCGCCGCGGCCGGCTGACCCGCCGCCTGAATGCCATCAAGATTGGCGGCAATGGCACACACAACATTTTTGAAGGCCTGAACATCCGTTATTTCGGCCAGGTGGACGGACACGACGTCTGCCTGCTGGTCAAGGTGCTCAATGACATCAAGAATTTCAATGGTCCGAAAGTGCTGCACCTGCTCACCCAAAAAGGCAAGGGCTATGCGCCGGCCGAAAACGCCGCCTCGGTATGGCACGCGCCTGGCCGCTTCAATATGCAGACCGGCGAACGCATCGTGTCGAAGAGCCCGGCCAGCCGCTATCAGGACGTGTTTGGCGAAACCTTGCTCGAACTGGCCCGCGCCAATGACAAGATTGTGGGCATCACCCCGGCCATGCCGACGGGTTGCTCCATGTCGGTCATGATGCGCGAAATGCCCGACCGCGTCTTCGACGTGGGCATTGCCGAAGCGCATGCGGTCACTTTCTCGGCCGGTCTGGCCAAAGAAGGGCTGGTGCCGTTCTGCAACATCTATTCGTCGTTTTTGCAACGCGCCTACGACCAGACCATCCACGATGTGGCCCTGCAGAACCTGCCGTTTGTGCTCTGTATCGACCGGGCCGGACTCGTCGGCTCCGACGGTCCCACCCATCACGGAGCCTTTGACCTGGCTTTCCTGCGCCCGATTCCGAATTGGACCATCGCAGCCCCGATGAACGAAATCGAACTCCGCAACCTGCTTTATACCGCCCAACTGCCCGGTCACGGGCCGATTGCCATCCGCTATCCCCGCGGTTGCGGCGAAGGCTTGGACTGGCGCCGGCCGTTCGAAGCCATGGAGTTGGGCAAGGGCGAATGCCTCGTTGAGGGCGAAGAGGTGGCCGTGTTGAGTGTCGGCCCCTTGGGCAACCGTGCCCGCCGTGCCGTCGGTCGCCTGCAAGCCGAAGGCAAACACCCCGGCCTGTACAACATGCGCTTTGTCAAACCTTTGGACGAGGCCCTTTTGCTCGAAGTGGCCGGCCGTTACCATTCGATTCTGACGGTCGAAGACGGATGCCTGCAAGGCGGATTCGGCTCGGCGGTGCTGGAGTTTCTGGCCGACAAGGGCTGTCCGGCGACGGTGCGCCGTATCGGCCTGCCCGACCAGTTTGTCGAGCACGGTACGCAAGACGAGTTGTACCGGATGTTAGGAATGGACGAAGAAGGAATCTACAATGCCTTGAACGCCTTGTTCAAGTAATCCACCAGGTCTCCAGCCAGCAAACTTTCGTACGAATAGCCGTCGGCGATTGCCAAATCGCCGGCTTTTCCGTGCAGCCACACGCCCAGTCGGGCGGCGTCGGAGGCCGGATAGCCTTGTGCCCGCAGGCTGGTGATGATGCCTGTCAGCACATCGCCGCTGCCGGCGGTGGCCATGCCCACGTTGCCAGTGGTGTTGAGGCTGACGCTGCCGTCGGGGAGGCACACGGCGGTTTCGTGTCCTTTGAGGACGACGACGCACTGCCGCTGGCGGGCCACTTGGATGGCGGTGTCGATACGCTCCTGGCGCGAGTCGGCGGTGCCGAACAACCGGTCGAACTCGCCTTCGTGCGGGGTCAGGATGCATTGTGCGGGCAGGTGGGCCAGTAGCTGGTAGCCGGCAATCAGGTTGAGCGCGTCGGCATCGAGTATCAGGGGTTTGTTGCAGAAGATCAGTTGTTGCAGCAGTTCGAGTTTTTGGGGCGATTGTCCCCAACCGGGGCCAGCGCCGATGGCCGTGATGCGTTGCAAATCAGGCAGATCGAAACGGCACATCGCCTCTGGAACGGCGGTTTGGACGATGAAGCGTTCGTCGGGCTCGGTCAGTACCGATACCAGCCCGGCTCCCGCACGCAGGCAGGCTTTCGCCGCCAAGACGGCCGCTCCCATCATGCCGCGGCTGCCGACCGCCAGCAGTGCGTGGCCGAACACCCCTTTGTGCGCGTCCGGCTCGCGTTTCATCCGCAGTGCGCGGGCTTGCTCCAAATCAAACTTTTCGTACATAAAAGGCTTAGAGATAGGGGTTGTTGAGCCGTTCGTCTTCGATGGTGGTGGCTTCGCCGTGTCCGGGCAGCACTTCGGTCTCGCCCGGCAAGACCATCACTTTCTGAATCAGGTTGCTGACCAGCTTGCGGTAGTTGCCGCCGTGCAGGTCGGTGCGCCCGATGCTGT
Source organism: Paludibacteraceae bacterium (assembly GCA_017960065.1). Taxonomy (GTDB): domain Bacteria; phylum Bacteroidota; class Bacteroidia; order Bacteroidales; family Paludibacteraceae; genus Enterocola. The sequence continues at coordinate 5,436 of JAGCZK010000077.1, read as the reverse complement.
TTTTGAAGAGCGAGTCGCCCGAAAACAGCAGTTTGTCGCTTTCGCTGTAAAAGACCAGGCCGCCGCGGCTGTGCCCCGGTACATGGATGACCCGGAGCTGCGAGTCGCCAAAACGGATGACGTCGTTTTCCTGCAAATGGCCTTGCAGGGGCTGTACGTCGTCGTCGAAGGGAATGCCGAACATCTGGGCGTGCGCCTTCATGACGCTGAGCAGCTCTTCGTCGTCGGCATGGGCCTCAGGACCGATGCCGAATGTGCGGTAAACAAAGGCGTTGCCGAAACAGTGGTCGAGGTGCAGGTGCGTGTTGAGCACATGGGTGAGCCGGAGTTGGTGTTTTTGGATATAGTCGGCCAATTCCTGCTGCTCGCCGGCCGACAAACAGCCGGCGTCGATGATGACGCATTCGTTGGTGCGTTCGTCGATGGCGACGTAGGTGTTTTCCTGTATCGGGTTGAATATGAATTTCTTGACAAACATCAGCGCAGGGGTAGGTACAACAATTTCTTTTCCTGAAACCACTCGTCGGCAAACCAATCGCTCAGTTGGTATTCGGTCAGATTGGAGCGGAAGGCCTTGACTTCGGCCTGAATGTCGCCGCCTTTGAGGCAGATCAGCCCGTTGGGCAGGGCGTTGCGGTCGGTCTTCGCGATGTTTTTGCGGCAGACCTTGACCAAGTCGGCCATGGGCATGGCGGCGCGGCTTACGGCAAAGTCGAAGAGGCCTTTTTCGTCTTCCATGCGTTCGTGGGCGAAGCGGACATTGTCCAGCCCGATGGCTTCGGCAACGGCCGAGGCGACGGTGAGTTTCTTGCCCACCGAATCGACCAGCAGAAACTGGCTGTCGGGAAACAGAATGGCCAGGGGACTGCCCGGAAATCCGCCTCCGGTGCCGATATCGACAATGTTGCTGCCGGCCTTGAACCGCAGGCATTTGGCGATGGACATGGAGTGGAGCACATGGTGCAGGTACAGGTGGTCGATGTCCTTGCGCGAAATGACGTTGATTTTGGCGTTCCAGTCGCGGTACAGGGCGTCGAGTTGTGCCAGCTGCTGAATCTGCCGCTCACTCAAATCGGTAAAGTATTTGCGTATTTCTTCCATTGATGCAAAGATACAAAATTTTTTCTCTACCTTTGTGAAGCAAGATATTTGAATATGAAAAAATTGATAGTTGCCTTTTTGTTTATAGCAGTGAGTGGCGCAGTGCTGTCCGCTGCTTCGTTGCAGACTGCCGTGAGTTGTACGGGATTCAGTTGTTTTCTTCCTGGTGTATGGCTGCAGGCGTCTGAAGTCTCGGATAGCACGACAGGCTTTTTTGAAAACAGATATAACGATGTCTATTTGAAAAAGACGGTGTTAACCTCATGTTTTAAGGATAGTGCGGGAATCTCATCTCCTGATAGCTTGATTGAGCTTTATCGAAAACAAGTTGGTGCTGACTATGCCAAAAATGAGGATGTTACAATTACGTTTGGACCGTTGGTTGAGGATACATTTTCCTCTTATTTGGCAAAAACAATGCTGGTTTTGTACACCTCCAAAAAATCAAAAATTAAAAATTTTGAGTATTGGGTGTCTTTCAAAGTGAAAGAGAATGTTTTTTTTCTTTCTTTCCGATCTAAGAAGAAAAAGGAGTTGCTCACTTTGTGTTCGTATGCGGAAAACTCGTTCCGCTATCTCAATTTTGAAAATGGCAAAAGAGCTGAGGCTTTAGATGCAAGGTTGATATCGTCACCCCCGATTTTTCCTGGAGGAGAGGAAGGCTTGAGAAAGTTTATCGCAAGAGAATTGTCCTATCCGCGAATTGCGTTTGAACAGAATTTTTCTGCCAGGGTGGTCATTCAATTCATGATTGATGACAATGGTGACGTTAAGGATGTCGCATTCTTGAAAGCCTCAAAATCTTTGGATCAGATAACCGATTCGTCCCAAATGACGGATATCAATATTTGTCCGGAGGGAAAAGAAGATGCCTTGGTCGCACTGGTGAAAGAAGCGTCGCGTGTGGTGAGTGCCATGCCCCGGTGGTCTCCGGGTGTTCAAGAAGGAAATACGGTGAGCGTTCGTTTTTTGCTCCCGTTCAGGTTCAAATTATAAGTCATATTGTTGTTTTTTTGTATATTTGTAAAAACGTAACGGATATCTGATATGAAAAAATTACTTCTGATTGCGCTGACGCTGGTGTTTGGATGGACGCTGGCGTATGCAGGTTCGGCCGACAAAGACGCCAAAGTCACCACCACGTTTTTGGTGATGATGAACAACAAAAACGCCCAACGCGAAATCTCCAAGGCCCTCAAAGAGCAGAAGGGAATTAAGAAAGTCGAGTTCGATATGGCCGCGCAAACGGTGGTCGTTACCTTCAAGGCCGACGAAAATACGGTGAGCGGCCTGCTCAAAATGTTCAAACGGATCGGCTATACGGCCACGGCGATGGAAGTCGGTTGTTTCGGTGACCCGAATGGCTGCATTAATGCGATGAAGCCCGACAATATCATGCCTTGATTACGTGTCTTTTCGCCGTAATTTTCATCGTTTTTCGGTCATAATGGCCATAGACCTCACCCACCCCTAACCCCTCCCTCTCCTATGCGGCGAGGGAGGGTGATTTTTTGTCATTATTATTTCTCCCCTCTCCACAGTGGAGAGGGGTCGGGGGTGAGGTCACAAACACAGTGGAGAGGGGTCGGGGGTGAGGTCTACCGTACCAGCACCTTGCGGGTAAGACCGGCGATGCGGACGATATACAGGCCGTTGTTCAGGCTCATTGTCTCGTAATCGTTGGCGATAACGCCTGATTTTACCTGTTGGCCGATAGTATTGTAAATCTCGTAGGTGCTGCCCTCGGCAAAGTGCGCCAAATAGAGTGTACCGGCGTCGGATGTGAAAATCAAGCCTTTGGTTACACTGTACTCGTCCACGTCATCACCGACATCCATGTAGCCGATTTTATTGTCGAGCCAAGCGATGCGGTTGGCCAGATAAGTCTTGACATTGTCCACCTCGCCTTGGTACGATCCGTAGACGTTCGGGTTTTGGTGTACATAATGGTTGAGGTATGGCCAACGTTCGAAATTCAAAGCTTGCGATTCCTGCAAGTTCTCGGCATAGTCATCGATCAGACCGAGCAGATAATCTTCCTGAATGCACCATTTGCGGGCCAAATTCCATCGGTATTGCAACTCCAATTTGCATGCCGGATCTGCCAAGAGACGGTTGACGAAATTACGCATGTCACCTGTACAAGACCCCGACTTGTAAATGTAGTCCGACTTGTTGTTGATCGGGTAGGTGCGGTTGTCGTTCTCGAACGCGATGTCAAAGTCCCAAACCGGGCCGGTATAGAGGGTGTCGTTGCCGCGATGCTTGTACATATAGACACTCCAATAGGTGTCGGTGTTGCCCGACAATTCGCCCACGATAAAATGTTTGACAAACGACTTGATGTCGAACATGTCCTTGTAGTTGGGCGTGGCGGTTTGGTAGTTGTTGGCGTACACGCGGCTCTCGAGCGTATTGAAACAGTTGATGATGTATGCCGACTGCTCCGACACAATCTCGTCGTCTTTGGGGTATTTGATGGTAACCGGATTGCCCTTGTTCGAATAAAACCATGTCTTGTTTCGCAAAGGGGCCAGTTCCTGTTGTTTTTCCCAATATTGTCCGCTCGCGTAAGCGTCGACCTCAATCAGGTAACCTCCGGTTAGCGGTGTGCCGGTGGTGAACGTGGGCAGCATCTCTTCGATGTTCACGCGATTTTTGTTCACCTCGATTTGGTCGCATAATTGGTAGTTGCCTTTGTACTCACCGTTGAGTATGACATCGACCGAACGCCCTGCCGGTACATATTCCATATTCAGGCACTTTGCGATATCAAACGCTATCAGGTTTCGCATCAGCGTCTTGTCGCCAGTATTGTTGATAAGTGTCCATCGCTTTGACTTGGCTGGCATGTCGAGCAGACGGGCCTTGTTGTTGAGCTTGAATTTGTAGGGCTTTTTGGCGAAACCGAAACTGTAGTTGCCGCGACCTTGTGCTTTGAGCGAGTCGGTCAAAATGCCGGTCGTTCCCTCTTCGGTGTGTGAAATTACCGAGATGGTGCCTTCCAGCCAGTTGTCGCGGTCAACAATGTCTTGGTTATCAAACAAGTGTATCGTGACAGTGGGCAAGTTGGTCAGTGTGTAGAGGTGCTCGTCGTTGCCGGATGACGGGTATCCGTAAAATTCCAATTCCGCCACATTGCAGCGAACCGTGTCGGCCGAGGTGGCGAATCCGTCGGTGCCGTAGGCAGGGTTTGTATGACAAAACCGCACGTATTTGAAGCCGCGCGAGCACGAAACGTCCTGATAGGTTATTTGGCCTTCGGAAGGGGTGTCGCGAATGATGAAAATAGGAATGGCATCGCTGAAATCCGCATTGTTCGCTCCTTCGAAAACGCCTAGTTTCATGCGCTCCGACCAGTCATAGCGCGGAGCATATCCCACTCGGGTAATCACGTATGGCTGGTCGAGTTCCAATCCGGCCCAGCCGAATTTGCGGTAGTACGAGGCATAAAAGGTGTTGAGGTCGCCGTCGAAAGCCAAATCGGCGTTATCCACCATTTGGCTGGTGTTGTAATCCACACCGATTGCCCCCATTGGCGTTCCGCTGAGTTTGTTTGATGTTTGGGCGACAACCGCTTGACTGAGCACGGCAATGCCCAGCGTTAGAATCCATTTGTTCATTTGTGTGCTATTGTACCAATATTTTGCGGGTCATACCGGCGATGCGGACGATGTACAGACCTGCTGGGAGGGCAAATTCCTCGTAATCATCCTTCACCTGTCCTTTGGCTACCAATTGGCCGATGGAATTGTAGATTTCGTAGGCGCTGCCCTCGGCAAAGTGCGCCAGATAGAGCGTGCCGGCATCCGACGTAAAGATCAATCCTTTGGTGACGCTGTATTCGTCCACCTCGTCATCGATATCCATGAACCCGATTTTGTTGTCCATCCAGGTGATGCGGTTGCGCACGTAGTTCTTGACATTGTCGATCTCGCCTTGGTACGAGCCGTAGACTCTTGGGTTCATGTGCACCCACTGGTCCATAATCGGCCAGCGCTTGAAGTTCAATGTTTGCGACTCTTGCAGGTTTTCGGCGTATTCGTCAATGAGGCCGAGCAGGTAGTCTTCCTGAATGCACCATTTGCGGGCCAGGTTCCAACGGTATTTCAACTCTGCTGCGCCGACAGGGTCTTGTAGAACAATCCGGTCGACGAAATCCCTCATATTGTTCACACTTGAACCTCCGCTATGATAGACATAGTCGTTTTTGTTGTTGATGGGATAGGTGCGGTTGTCGTTTTCAAACGCCAGGTCGAAGTCCCATACCGGGCCGGTCAAGATGGTGTCGTTGCCGCGGCGCTTGTACATATACACACTCCAGTAGGTGTCGGT
>JAGCZK010000076.1 GCA_017960065.1 Paludibacteraceae bacterium | reverse complement strand
GGGTGCTCACCTTGCCCGATGTGATGTACCGGCCATGCGAGCAGGTGTCGCGCTTGGCGGTAATGACCAGGCAACGGTTGCCGCTGACCGGCTCGACACCCATGGTCACGTTGCCGTTGTTGTGCTTGTAGCATTGCAATTCGTTGTTGTACGAATCGGTGTTTTGAATCCACCATACGGTTTCGTCGAGTTGGTCACCGTCGAAGTTGTCTTCCCAGAACAACTGGGTAAACTGCGATTGCGAATCGATATCGACCGGTTGTGAAGGCTCCTCCTCGGGGGCTGGCGCTTGGGGTTCGGCCTGAGAGCACGCCCCAAAAAGCATGGCCGAAAACAGCCAAAGAATTGTGTTGTTTTTCATCTGTCGTTTTGTTATCGTGTGTGTTTTCTTTAACTAAAAATAGAGCAGGGACAGACCCGGAGGGCCATGTCCTGCTCTATTAAGGTTTGGTTTTACAGACGGATTTACTTTTGGTAAATGCGCACGTAGTCAATCAGCATCTTCGCCTCGTAGCCGTTGTCGGCATTAAGTGCAGTGATTCCGTTGATGTCGTAGATATCGGGGAAGTGACCGCCTATCGCCAGGTTGAAAATCACAAAGAAGTCTTTGTGGAAGTAGCAACCCGTGTCCCAGCAAGTGCCGTTGGCGTGCGGGCCGTCGGCCGGCACCTCGATGCCAATCGTATAGTAAGGCGTGGCATTGGGATACTTGTCGAGGTCGATGTAGGTGCGGATCTGTGTTTCGTCCCAAATCAGAGTAAACAGGTGGAACTCACCGTCTTGCACACTGTATTTGTAGGTCGATGACTTACCGTAGTTGGGATAGGCTCCGTCTTGGTAATACCCCCAGTGACAAGCGCCGTTGAGGTATTTCTCCGATTTGTCGGCCGAACCGAAGCCGCCTTTGTTTCCCATTTCGAGGATGTCGATTTCGCCACAACGGGGCCAACCGACACTGTTGTAGTCGTTGCCCATCATCCAAAACGCCGGCCACAGGCCCTTGTAGGTCTTGGGCAGTTTGATCATGGCTTCGACCTTGCCGTGTTTGTACGCCACTTTGCCTTTGGTGTTGACACGGCCCGAGGTGCATTGCTTTCCATTATAACTCTCTTTGCGCGCAGTCAGGCAAAGACAGCGGCGGCCGGTAGCCGAATCCAACACCATCGACACGTTGTCTTTGCGGTAGTATTGGATTTCGTTGTTGGCCGGATTCGCCACCGTTTCGATGTTCCAGAAAGACGCATTGAGCGTGGCTTCGTCGAAGGAGTCTTCCCAAACCAGGGCATAGCCATTGATTTCTCCTGAACCCTCTTGTGCGGGCATCTGCGCCTCGGGAGCAGGTTGATCGGGTTCGTTGTCGCGCTTGCAAGCCGCTAAGGCCAACAACAAAATAGCAACATACGCAATTCTCTTCATAAAAATGTCGTTTTATTGGATAATCTTAAACCAGTTGAGCGCAACCGAGCCCTTGGTCATTTCCAAACGAATCGTATGCACTCCGGCGGTCAGGTTGGTCTGGGGCAGATCAAGCGTAGCCCAAGGAGCATCGTCGCCGGTAAGCGGCAAGTCGTATTGACCCAGCAGCGTACCATCCACATACACAGACATCACATTATTGCGGGCACTGGCATAGCGTACGCGAATCGTGGCATTGCCTGCCGAGACATTCACACGATAATCCGCCCACATGTTCTTGTTAAAGCCGGAAATAGCCAAGATACCATCAACATCCGACGAATTCGATACGATCGGCGAATTATCGCCATCGACCGAACAATCGCGATAATGTTCGGCAGGAATACGCTTGTTGGCAGAATAGGTCACCGATTGGTCGAACGTGGACATATACACATACAACTTTCCGGCTGGCGTAAGCTCAGCAGGTTTCGTATTGGTGAGCAATACCATATACGGATACGTGTTAACCGGCTTGCCGTTGCGCGGGATAAACCAAGCATAACGCTCTACGTCGGAACTTTTCTCCAACCAGTTGAGCATGGCAGACATATAAGCCATTTGCTTTTCTGCGCTTCCGATACTGGATTCCCAAGCGCAAAATTCGGTCAGCCAAAGCTTCTTTCCATACTTGGTAAAGCGGTTCAAGTAACTGATGACGGCACTGGCCGAGGCCATATAGGCATGCATGGCAATTCCATCCACATCGTCGAGGCTGACATTGTCTTTGGCAAAAAACTCGTCGAGCCATGTGATAGGGTCGGAATAGCCCGAAAGCGTACCATAGTTCATAGCCGGCGAAATCACCTTGAGGTTCAACTCGGACGCAAGACTGGTCACATTCGGCCAACGGGCAGCCGCCGAGGTTGGTGTCATATTGGCCTGATCCGTCAGGTTCGGCTCGTTAAAGGCCAACAGGTATTTTTCTTGCGGATGCGCATTGTAATAGGTTCGCAAAGCGTTGGCATTCACCCCACTCCAAGCCATCGGGATAAATTCCATGCCGTTGTTATCGAGCCAACTGGCGGCGTTGGATTTGGGTTCCGTTCCCCAGTTGTAACACCAGGTAACTCCAGGAAGCATCAGTTGCACATCGGTTTCAGACGCCCAAGACACCTCTTTTCCAAAAGCATAGGCTACGCCACGCTTACTCGAAGGAGATTGCAAGTACTCATAACAATCTTCGCAAGCTTCCTCGGAAAAATCAGGTTCTACAGGAATAGGTTCCGTTGGAGAACAGGAAAACAAAAAAGGCAACGCAAATAAGGCGATAAAACAGGACTTCTTGCTCATAGAATCAGATTTAAAATAATAGTAGGAAGACGGGCGACCAAGCCCGTCTTCCTTAAAAATTGGCTTCTACGGATTAATCTCCGTAAACGTAAATGCCATCAAAATACAAGGTGCTGTTGGCAGCAACGTCAAAGTCCCAAGCAGCAATCACCACCGAGTTGGGGTTGCCGCCAGTGAATTTACCGAATACGGCACCGGCATCACCCAAGTTCAGGTTGAACTCGTGCCATGCGCCATCGCGAGGAAGGGCAATTACATTGTTACCAGTAGCCGTATCGCCACCAATTACCCATTCAACACCCGTTTCGGTACCAGCGTTGTTCGACGTTTTCAGTTGCAGTCTCCATTGCTGATTATCAGCAGATTTCAAAGCAATGTGCAGATAAGCGTCGTCAATGTCGGGATTCAGACGTTTGAGGAAATTCAAATCAGAACCCAAAACATCGATCGAATGGTTGAATGCAGCACCAAACCAACCAGCGGTAATGGTCACACCCATAAAACCACCTACTGACTGACCTTTGTAGTTGACGTCAGTTTCCGTAACGGTAGCGCCAGTTCCAGTGCTTTCCCAAATAAAGAAGTGCGTGTTTTGGTCATCGATTCGCAAATCGTGGAAGTTGCTCGACAATGATCCAACAATGGCGTCACTTCCAAAGAACACCCACATCTTGTCTTTGGTATCTACGGGTTCGGGTTCCTCTTGGGGGTCATCATTTTGACCGGGATCAGCGGGCTCTTTCGGACCGCAAGCGGCCAGACCGAATACCATCGCCGTCGAAAGAACGGCAAACTTGAAAAATGAAATAGTCTTCATAGCAATCAGTTTTTATGATTAATAACCAGGATTCTGTTCCATCGGGTTCAACTCAATCTCCTTGGTCGGCAAGGGGAAGAGTTCGTGAACGCCTTTAACAAAGGGATACATGTGTTCGGTGATTTCTTCCTTCTCGTTAGCACGGTAGTTGTTCATCACCTGATCGGCAATGCCCCAACGAACCAAATCGAACCAACGGTGAGCTTCCATGCCCAACTCGACACGACGTTCGTGACGGATAGCGGCCATAATGTTAGCGGGAGCAGCTGCCGTACCGAAACCATTTTCTTTGTAGGTGTAACCCGGATAATCGGGCAATACCGAAGGATCGGCGCCTTTCGAGATGGCAAAGTCGCGGGCACGGGCACGCACCATGTTGAGGTAGGTAGCGGCCGTCGTTGCATCGCCACTTTCGGCACAAGCCTCGGCGTACATCAAAAGCACGTCGGCATAACGGATTTGCTTGTTGTTCAAATCACCACGGGTGTGGTGTGCCAAGTGGTAGGCAGAACCGTCGCCAGCCTCATTGTACAAACCGGTCTTGCGGTTGAGGTAGTGGTTGCCAAGATAATTGTCATCGTCCTTTTGCCATTGACTAGGAGGCAACAAAATGGTGGCATCGCGGCGGGCATCGCCATCTTCAAACTCGTCGTAGAGGCTTTGCGAGGGTTTGTTGAAACCCCAGCCTTCTTCGCCGCCAATTTGCGCACGGGCACGGGTCAGAATCGTGGTGAAGGTACCACGCGTACCACCACGGCCGCCATAGTCCGACGCATCTTCGTTGACGTATTGAATTTCAAAAACCGACTCGATGTTGTTTTCGCCCTCGAGTTTGAAGTTGACCGCATAGTCGGCCACGAGGTCATACTCGCCAGAGGAAATCACCGAATCGCCCCATGCCTTGGCTTGGGCATATTCGCCACGATAGAGGAACGTCTTCAGCAACATGGCCTGGGCAGCTCCCTTGGTGGCACGGCCGGCATCGGCCGGAGCCATCTGGCTCTTGAGCATCAACTTCGAGTTGGCTTGCAACAAGTCGCTTTCGATTTGCGCATAAATGGTCGGCACGTCAGTGCGGGCCATTCTCCACTTCGTAGTTTCTTTAATCGGCTCCGTGGACATCGGGAAGGCACCAAAGACACGAAGCAGACGGAACATGTAGTAGGCGCGCAAGAAATAGACTTCGCCGAGCAGACGGTTCTTGTACGCATCGGTCCAAGTCGAGTCGTCGGGGAATTCCATATCGCTCAACCACTCCAACGACGAGTTGCAACGGGCAATACCGAGCAAGTTGGCGCGGTAGTAGCTCAGAAGAATCGTGTTGTCGGCATTGCCGCGGAAGTTTTCGAGATCATAGGCCATGGCCATGTCGCTGATTCCCTGACCGCCTTTGACAGCATCGTCGGAGCAAATGTCGCCGATAAACCACTCCGAGAAGTAAGTTTCGTCCAGCTCCCATTGAAGGGGGGCATAGTCGGCGTTAACGTTCATTTCGCAAGCGGAAGGACTTATAAAGAAGTCTTTCACCTGTTGCTTACCGGGTTGCGGCTCTTGTATCCAGGCACAACCCGTAAGAAGACCGGCCGCGCCCGCAATCAAAACTGCTAATTTAATACTTTTCATACAAATAATTTTTTGACAGACTTAGAAGTCCAAATTAATACCACACATAACGGTACGCGATACCGGGTAGTTGCCGTAGTCAACACCGCCACCGACTTCGGGGTCATAACCCGAGTATTTGGTCAGGGTCAGCAAGTTGTTTACGGTCAGATAGAAACGCAGACGTTGGATCTTGGCCTTCATCGTAATGTCCTTGGGCAGGGTGTAACCCACCGTCAAGTTTTTCAAACGCAGGTAAGAGGCGTCTTCAACAAAGCGCGAGCTTGCAGCCTTGTTATTGGAGTGACCATTGGGGTTAGGAATCGTCGCCTTGTCGTTGTTAGCGGTAAACATTTCGGCAGGGATACCGTTCTTGGCCATCTTTTTGATGGTGTTTTCGTTGTAATACACATAGGCATTCTCCATATCGGTGCTCAACGTACCGGTGTCGCCGGCTCCTTCGAGACGCAGACGGGCGGCATTGTACACCTGAGCGCCATAAACGCCTTGGAAGAAGATTTGGAAGTCGATGCCTTTCCAATCACATTCGAAGTTCAAGCTACCGGTCAGTTTCGGATACGGCGTACCGATCACAACCTTATCCTGGTCGTTGATGACGCCATCGCCGTTCTGATCCACAAACTTGGCATCACCGGCGTGCAACGTCGTCATGCCCGGCATGTCGGCGGCAGCCTCTTCATCGGAGTGGTAGATGCCTTCATATTCGTAGCCATAAAACGCATATAAAGGATATCCTTCGTCAATAACTTGGACACCAGGATATTGAGGGTTGGCTCTATTCAATCTAATCAATTTGTTTTTCAAGAACGAGAGGTTACCGGTAATCGAATAGTGGAAATCGCTCACTTGATTTTCGTGAATCAACTCCAAGTCGATACCCAGGTTGCGACCCGTACCAATATTGTCCATTGGATCGTAGAGGTTGCCGACTTGTGCCGGAGCTTTGACATACAGCAACATGTCTTTGGTGTCGCGAACATAGAAGTCGAACGAACCGCCGAGCTTGCCGTTCCAGAAATCGAAGTCGATACCAGCGTCCCATTGCTGAGAGGTTTCCCAACGACCTTTGAGGTTCGGCTGCTTATCAGTACCGGCACCTACAACTGCTTTTTGGTTCATGGCATCGCCAAAGACATATCCGTAGAACCACAGGCCTTGGCCCATTGCGTCTAAGAAAGAAGCGGCCTGAACTCGGTCGTTACCTACTTGACCCCAACCCACACGGAGTTTCAAGGTCTTAACGGCTTCGACATCCTTCAACCACGACTCCTCGTTGATACGCCAACCCAAAGAAGTCGAGGGGAAGTAGCCCCACATATAGTCTTTATTGAACATGCTCGTTGCGTCGGCACGGAAGTTCACCGTCACCATGTAGCGGTTGCCATACGAATAGAACAATCGGCCGAAAGCTGACACTCGACGCGTACGTGAGATATCATCACCGGCTCTCAACGTATCGTTGGTGGCATACTTAATCATTTGCAGACCTTCGTCTTCGTTGATATATTCTTTACCACCACCATTTAAGCTGTGATAGTAAGACTCTTCGTTACTTTCGCCGACCATCACCGAGAAACTGTGCTTATCAAAGTCGCGGGCGTACGTTACAACGTTATCGTTAATCCACGTGCTGTAACGGGTCCAAGTCGTACCGTAGGAATTGTATTGACGACCGTCATTGTTCGAGAAACGATACAAGTATTGGAAGTCGGAACTGCGGTTGTTAGCCAGGTCGAGCGATATCGACGGACGGATCGTCAAGCCTTTGATTGGAGTGATTTCGGCATAAAGGTCGCCCAACCAACGGTTGTTGTGGTTTTTGGGGTTGTGCATATATACCTGCGAATACGGGTTCGTCGTATTGGTGAAGTTCGTGGCCGGAGCGTAGTTGCCAGCCAAGCTTTCGCCATTGGAGTTGACGGTTCCCTCTGGCAGTTGGATGGGGTCCCACGGAGCCATTACCAAGGCAGCACCCAGCGTCGAAGATTCGGGCGATTGGGCGTTGTTCATAATGGTACGGCCACCGTCGGTGGTAAACGACAGGTGTTCGCCGATTTTCAACCATTTGCGCGCTTGGTACGAAGTGTTCAAACGCAAGGTGAAACGGTTGTAGTCCGAACCGATCATTGTACCGTCTTGTTTGAAGTAAGTCGAACTGAACGCATAGCTGAACTTGTCGGTGCTACCGTCGATCGACAGGTGATAGTTGTGCATGAAGGCGTTTTTGTTGAACACCGCATCCTGCCAGTCGGTTTCTTGTGCGCTGTAATCAAAGTTGGCAGGCAGGTATGCATTGGTCGCATAACTACTTTGTTTCTTCCACCATTCTTGGAAGCCTTGCGTATAGTAAACGACCATCTGGTCCACTGCAGCGCTACCGGCAAAACGCATACGCGCCTCTGCCTGTTGCTTGGCGTTCATCAAACTAAGTTTTTTGTGGACATTCTGCCAACCCCAGTAGGCGTTGAAAGAAATAGTCGCCTCACGGTCTTTGCCTCCGCTTTTAGTAGTAATCAAAATCACACCGTTGGCAGCGCGCGAACCATAGATGGCCGTGGCCGAAGCGTCTTTCAACACTTCCATCTTTGCGATGTCGTTGGGGCTGAGGAAGGAGATATTGTCGGTAATGGTACCATCGACTACGTAGATAGGCGAGTTGTCGGAGTTGGCGGAACCGATACCACGGACGCGGATTTCGGCGGTCTGACCCGGTTGGCCCGAACCTGCGTTGACCGTCACACCCGAAGCGCGACCCTGCAAAGCCTGGTCAACACCCGAAGCCGGGGTACGTTGCAACTGTTCGGATTTTACGGAGGAGATAGAACCGGTGACCTGGCTCTTTCTTTGGGCTCCGTAACCCAAGTTAACCACTTCGATTTCTTCGATTTGCTGGGCATCGGGTTGCAAGGAGATGTTCATGCCGGTGGCAGGAGACAATTCTTGCGAGGCGTACCCACTGTACGAAACCGTAATCGTTTTGCCGGCAGGCACTTCGATCGAGAAGTTACCGTCAACATCGGTCATCACGGCTGTTTGCGTACCAGTCACAATCACATAAGCACCGGAAGCGGGTTCGTCATCCTCATCGGACAAGGTCACCGTACCAGTCGCCTGCTTCTGTGCCAGTACGGCCAAGGAACTTAGCAATAAACATGCTAAAACAGACAATGATTTTTTCATATTGTTAATTAATAATTAGTAAAAAATTTCACTCTTTCGATTAAGGTCAGGTCGTTTTCGGCTCGCAAAAAGGCGCAACTTGCCTTTTGCACAAGTCGAAACTTCGGACAAAGATAAATAATTTTTCACAAATACACGTTTGTTTGCTGAAAAAATCGCCCTTGACGGCGTTTTTTTGGTTTTTTATGTTAAAAATGGCCGGGGTTTGCGAAAAAAAAACACCGGATCTCGAACGAGAACCGGTGCCGAGGTAGCGCATCCGGGATTCGAACCCGGGTTTCCGCCGTGAGAGGGCGGCGTCCTAGACCCCTAGACGAATGCGCCATAGACTCTTGTCAAATCGGGGGCAAAGTTACAACAAATTTCGTTTCCGCAAAATTTTTTCTTTCAAATATTGGAAATCGGCCGGGAAATGCGCCCCCTACCAGCGAACCCTGGCCGCCCCGATATAGCGCTCGGCATAGTAGGCCTGCGAATTGTGCGACACCACAATGCCGGTGGAGGCGGCATGGATGAAATCGAAATCGGAGCCCGACACCGAGGTGACAATGCCGACGTGGTTGATGTCGGCCCCTCCGGCACGGCCGGCATAGAACACCAGGTCGCCTGGCTGAAGGTCGGCCCGCGCGACACGGTCGGTGACGGCCGCATACTGCATCGACGAGCTGTGCGGCAGCTTAACACCGAATTGGCGGAAGACGTAAGACGTATAGCCCGAGCAGTCGAAGCCTTCGGGGGTTTCGCCGCCATAGCGGTAGGGCTTGCCCAGCAGGCTCATGGCAAAATCGAGCAGCCTGCCGACTTGGTCTTGCGACTGCGGCTTCTGCGGCGCCTCGGCGGGCTGCGGGGCTGTCGGTTTTTCTTCTACCGGTTGTTCTGCCTCCGGCTGGGCGAGGTCTTCCAACACCACCTCTTCTATGACGGCGTCGAGCGGCGACGCCTGACTCACCTGACGCACCGCCGCGCGTTGCGCGCCGCTTTGCGAACGGGCACAGGCATACCAGCCCGCCAGCAACATCAGGGGCAGGATCAGCATCCAGCGGTGCCGGTGATTATAAGGACCATTCGAATCCATCCTTGGTGTCTTTGATCGAAAATCCCATGGCGGTCAGCTCGTTGCGAATCTTGTCGGAGGTGGCCCAGTCTTTGTTCTGTTTGGCCTGAAGGCGAATGTCCAACAACAAATCGACGGCCTTTTTGTAGGCTTCGGTACCGGTTCCGGCCGCTTCGGCCGTTTGCAGGCCGAGCACCTCTTCGATCATCACCTTGAAGGTGGCCTGCAACTCATCCAGGTCTTCCTTGGAAATGGTGCCTTTGCCGTCGGCCACCGTATTGATGGCTTTGCCGGCCTCGAAAAGGTGGGCGATGACGATGGGCGTGTTGAGGTCGTCGTTCATGGCTTCCTCGCAACGCTGGCGCAACCCTTTGACCTCGACCGTAGAAGCGGCCGAAGGCGTAAGTTTCGACAGCCGGCGGTAAGCCTCGAGCAAGCGTTCGAGTCCTTTTTCGGAAGCTTGCAGGGCCTCGTTCGAGAAATCGACCGTGCTGCGGTAATGGGCCTGCAGGATGAAGAAGCGGATGGTCATCGGCGAATAGGGCTGCTCCAGCAAGCGGTGCGACCCGGAGAACAACTCGTCGAGGGTGATGAAGTTGCCCAGCGACTGGCCCATCTTCTGGCCGTTGATGGTAATCATGTTGTTGTGCATCCAATAGTGCACCGTTTCGTGGCCGAGGGCCGCCGTC
>JAGCZK010000075.1 GCA_017960065.1 Paludibacteraceae bacterium | reverse complement strand
GCTCTTCACGGATGGCTGCGATTGCCACTTTTGCCTTGAACTCCGGAGAAAATTTTCTCCTAATACTTGTCTGTTTCATGAGGGTAAATTTAATAATTATTTTTAACTTTACCCATGGTTTGAATTTTAGGGAGTATTATAATTAAGCATTTCCCTCAAAGAATCAAAAGAATCAAAAGAACAAAAGGAAGAAATCAAGAAAGAGTTAGAAGAAAGAAGGGAACAGATAAGACAAATTACAGCGGATAAAGAAGAATTAGAAAAGAAACTTGATGCACAAGATAATATTAAAAAGAAGATTACAGATGCATTCAAAGAACTAAAAAATCACATCTCGCATTTGGAGAAAGAAAAGACAAGGTTGAACTGTATGTTCAATGTTTATGCTATTTTGTGTGTCTGTGTACTTGGGGTATTAGTTTATTTTGAATTTGTATATCTCTCAAAATGGCAAACTCCAACAAAGCTGATAGATTATCTGCCATTTTATATACCTGTACCAATTGTTGGTGGATTGCTTTGGGCATTTATTTATCAAATGAACAGGGCTCAACGGCAATTAATGCTTGTGGCTTATGAACTATACCATGTAGATTATGTTGAGGGCTTACTTCAAGCGATTAATATGGTTAGCCCTAATGTAACATCAGCTTCAGAGAAAATAGGCAATGTCTTAGATATTATGATAAAAAAACACATAACGACTCCGAGTGAATTATTTGATTTTTCTTTGGATAAAGAAATCTCAAAAGACAATATAGATTTGAAAACCTTTGTTAATGTAGCAAAAGAGGTTAAAGATGTTATAAAATAGAAATTAACATAAGCCTATGTCACACTTTAACGAACATACGCTGGAAATTGGCATCATTGAGCTGTTTGAACGACGATTAAATTGGCATAAAATTCCACTCAAATGAACGAAATCCAATTCATATTATACCAACTGCCCGAGGAGGAGGACAAGGGCAAGTGATTCTCAGATTAGAGACCCAATTACCATCGTTATATAGGCAAGAACTGACAAAACTTTAGGGACATTTGATGTTAGGAGCACTAAAAACCAACATATTATACAAATATAGAGAAGATTCTCCGAATACCGAAAGAATCATCTCGGAGCATGAATTGTGGCTTTGCTCTCCGACATGTTTCAATGATCCGTTTGATTGTTGGAGTATCATTGAGGAATCAACAAACGAACAAAAGAGGGAATGGATTTCACAGCTAGACGATGCTTTTATCCACGGCATCAATCGCATAGCACCAAAAGTTCTCCATCAGCAACTTAACATGAACAAGACCAAAGAATTCACGGATGCAGCACTCGCGAGTATTAGAGTATGTTGCTTCAGTAAGAACTGCAACAATATCCTAATGTGGTCACATTACGCAAAAGAACATACTGGAATGTGTTTTATGTTTGACGTTTGTGCAGACCTCAACTTCTTCAGTTTTTGCGGGGAAATCAACTATGTCGCGAAAGCCTCCGCAAGCAATGTTATTGCTCCAAATGGTGCCCAAAAATTAACCGAAAACTGCATCCTCGCCAAATACGAAGGTTGGCGTTACGAGGAAGAGGTCAGAAAACTGCTATTTGGAGACTCCGTTCTACGAAACTCCCAAGGTCAAGCAGTCAAATTCAACCCTCAAGCTCTAAAAAAAATCATTTTTGGATGTAGAACCTCAATCGAAACAATCAACAAATACATTTCGTTGTGCAACGAGAACGGAATGCAACATGTCGGATTCTCTCAAATGAGACAAATGGCAGACGGAACCTTCGGCTTGAAAGAAGAGAATCTTAACCTTGTCCATAGGAAAGACTGAGTATAAGACAAACTTTTATCATGAATCCCCATACATGACGAATTTGAAATCGGAAGACGGCAACAACTAAATCCCTCCATATGAAATTTACCGAAGCAAAACTGGAACAAGTATTTGTGGAATTGCTCGAAAAGCAAGGCTATGAGCATGTTTTGGGCGAGAACATACCGCGTGCGGCCGACGAGGTGCTGATTGAGCAAGACCTGAAACAATACCTGCGCAGACGGTATGCCCAAAACCGGATTACCGAAAACGAGATCAACTCCATCGTACTGCGCATAAAGTCCTTGCCTGCTTCGGACCTGTACGGAAGCAACAAAACCTTCATGCAGATGGTCATGGACGGATTTCTGCTCAAGCGCGAAAACCCCAAGGAAAAAGACCTCTACATCGAGCTGATCGATTACTCCGACCTGGACAAACAGCGGAAACCCGATGCCGACAAACTTCTGTCCGTAAGCACCATCGGCGACCCGCAAGCCTCGTATGGACAAGCGAACAAAAACCTGTATAAATTCGTCAACCAATTCGAAATACAAGGAGTCAACGAAAAACGAATACCCGACGGCATTATCTTCATCAACGGCCTGCCATTGGTGGTTTTTGAATTCAAAAGCGCCATCCGCGAAGACACCACCATCCACAACGCATACGAACAACTCACCATCCGCTACCGGAGAGACATCCCCGATCTGTTCAAATACAACGCATTCTGCATCATCAGCGACGGAGTCAACAACAAAGCCGGATCCTTCTTCGCCCCATACGAATTCTTCTATTCCTGGCGGAGAGTCGATGACAACAACGAAAAAGACGGCATTGACAGCATGTTTACCTTGATCGAGGGAATGCTCGAACCCAACCGGCTGCGCGACCTTGTCCGAAACTTCATCTATTTCCCTGACAGCAGCAACAAAGACCTGAAAATTGTATGCCGCTACCCGCAATACTTTGCCGCACGCGCCCTTTTCAGCTCCATTCAAAAAGCCCTGCGCCCGCAAGGAGACGGAAAAGGAGGCACCTATTTCGGTGCGACCGGCTGCGGAAAAAGCTACACGATGCTGTTCCTTACACGCTTGTTGATGCGAAGCGAATCCATGGCAGGACCGACAATCGTGCTCATCACCGACCGCACCGACCTCGACGACCAATTGTCGGCCCAATTCATTGCCGCCAAAACCTATATCGGGGACGACCTTGTCGAAAGTGTAGAAAGCCGGGCCGACCTCCGCAAGAAACTTCGCGGACGGAAAAGCGGAGGCGTTTTTCTCACCACCATCCACAAATTCAACGAAGACACCGACCTGCTAAGCGAACGCAACAACATCGTCTGCATCTCGGACGAAGCACACCGAAGCCAAATCAACCTGGACCAGAGAATCCGGTTTACCGAACAAGGTGTCGTCCGCACCTACGGCTTCGCCAAACACCTGCACAACTCGTTGCCCAACGCCACCTATGTTGGTTTCACAGGCACCCCCGTTGACGCCACCCTTGATGTGTTCGGCCCGATTGCCGACTCCTACACCATGACCGAATCCGTCAATGACGAAATCACCGTGCGTATCGTGTATGAAGGCCGTGCGGCAAAAGTCGCCCTCGACAACAGCGAGCTCGAAAAAATCGAGCAGTATTACGCCGAAGCGGAGCAACTCGGTTCAAGCCAATACCAAATCAACCAAAGCAAGGATGAATCCGCCAACATGCGCGCCATTCTCGGCAACCCCAAACGATTGGAAGCCTTGGCCAAGGACTTTGTGCAACACTATGAGCAACGCGTTGCCGAAGGATCGACCGTCAAGGGGAAAGCCATGTTCGTAAGCAGCACGCGTGAAATCGCCTATGCCTTCTACCAACAAGTTCTGAAAATCCGCCCGGAGTGGAATGAAATCCAGGCCGCGGAAGAAGGAGCCGTTCTTACCGACAAGGAAAAGCGGGAGTTGAAACCCATCGAAAAAATCAAACTGATCATGACGACCAACCCCAACGACCCTCCCGAGCTATACAACCTGCTCGGCAACAAGGAGTATCGCAAAGAGATGGACCGTCAATTCAAAAACGAGAAGTCCAACTTCAAGATAGCCATTGTCGTTGACATGTGGCTCACAGGTTTTGACGTCCCGTTTTTGGACACCATGTACATTGACAAACCGATTCAACGACACAATCTCATCCAAACCATATCGCGCGTCAACCGTAAGTTCGAACAGAAGGAAAAAGGCTTGATTGTGGATTACATCGGCATCAAGCGACAAATGAACCTTGCGCTTGCGCAATACTCCAAAGGAGACGCCCAGAACTTTGAGGACATTGAGCAATCGCTTGTGGTGGTTCGAGACCACCTTGACCTACTGGCCAAAATCATGCATGCTTTCGACGACAGCAAATACTTTTCCGGCTCCGCCCTTGAACAATTGAACACGCTGCGGAATGCCTCCGAATACGTACAAGCAAGCAAAGAACAGGAAAGCAGATTCATGGCCTTGACCAAACGGCTCAAAGCGGCGTATGACATCTGCGTCGGATGTGAGGACCTGACCGACAAGGAACGGGATTACGCCCATTTCTATTTTGCCATACGGGCCATCATCCACAAACTAACCAAGGGCGATGCCCCCGATGTCGCCCAGATGAACGCCCGCGTAAGGGAAATGATCAAAAACGCCCTGTTGAGCGACGGCGTCGAAGAAATCCTGAAAATGGGTGACGACACAAGCGCCCAACAAGACTTGTTTGACGATGAATACCTGTCAAAAATAGATCGAATCAAACTGCCCAACACCAAAATCAAACTGCTGCAAAAGCTGCTTTTAAAATCCATAGAACAGTTGAAGCGCGTCAACAAAATTCAAGGAGTTGACTTTACCAAGAAAATGCAAGCCGTTGTGGAGAAGTACAATGACCGGTCGGTCAACGACATCCTTAAAAGCGAGGTTTATGAGGAAATCGCAGAAACTCTGACCAATATGATTTGGGATGTCCGCAAGGCATTCAAATCCGGAGATGAACTTGGCATCGACTTTGAAGAAAAGGCCTTCTACGACATCCTGAAATCCCTCTGCATCAAATACGATTTCACCTATCCCGAAGACAAACTGGTCGTACTGGCCAAAGAAGTGAAAATACTGGTGGATTCCGAAGCCCGTTACCCCGATTGGGACAAACGGGACGACATCAAGTCCGCACTGAAAGTAGGACTTATCATGCTGTTGGACGAACATGGATACCCCCCTGTCGAACGCGACGAAGTGTATAAAGAAATCTTCGAGCAAGCCGAAAATTTCAAGAAATACAGTTCCTGAGGCATCGTGTTCCAATGTAGATTTACGGATTTTTTTTCATTCTCGTCTACATCGGCTTTACAACTATCGGGGCTTTTGTGTAAACTCGAGAGTACAACCGACTGAATACCACCAACATAACAGGTTTGAGAAAGAGAATTACATCCACTTTTCGACCTATCTTGTTCGATACGCTCCTGATTTTTAGCGAACTTTGTCCTAAAATTCAACGAATGAGACGTTTCCTCCCTGTATTCGGCGCCTGCTGTTTGTGCTGTCTGACGCAAGCCCAAACGGTCATCCCCTGGGTGAGCTCGGGCGATGGTGCGCACCTGCTTACCCAAAAGCAGGCGGTACAGATGGGGCAACAATACTTTACCAGTTCGTGGGTCATGATCGACCCCACGGTTTCGTTTCAAAGCGTCGATGGGTTCGGCTATACCTTTACCGAAGGCAGTGCCGAACTGATCGCCTCGCTCCCCAAAGCCCAACAGGATTCGCTGCTGCGCGAGATTTTCGACACCCGGTTCGGCCTCGGCGTGTCGGTCGTACGCATCGGCATCGGCGCCACCGATTTGTCGAGCAGCAGCTACTCGTACGACGACTACCCCGGCGACTTCCTGCTCGAACACTTCAGCCTCGACGGGCCCGACCGCCAATGGCTGTTTCCGCTGCTCAAGCGGGCCAAAACCATCAACCCCGATTTGAAGCTGATTGCCACTCCCTGGTCGGCCCCCTGGTGGATGAAAGACAGCTCCGGACACCTGGCTCCCGACTGCTACGACGTGTATGCCGCCTACTTTGTCAAATACCTGCAGGCCATGCGGGCCGAAGGCCTGACCATCTGGGCCCTGACGCCCCAGAACGAACCGGGCAACCGCCACAACAACCCCAGCATGCTGATGACGGCCGAAGAACAGCTGAACTTTATCAACCGGCACTTGGGTCCGGCCCTGCACCGCAACGGCTTGGCCAAGGTGCGCATCATCGCCTTCGACCACAACTGCAACGACAAAGCCTATCCCATTTTCGTTTCCAAACACTCAAAATATGTCGATGGTGCGGCTTTTCACCTGTATGGTGGGGAAATCTCCGCCCTGAGCGATTATCGCAGCGCTACGGGCAAAAATGTCTATTTTACGGAGCAATATACCGGGGCCAACGGCAACTTTTACGACGATTTTCTCTGGCACATCAAGCATGTGGTCATCGGCAGCCTGTCGAACTGGTCGCGCACCGTGCTCGAATGGAACCTGGCCGCAGACCCCGACAACGGCCCGCACACGCAAGGCGGCTGCAACAGTTGTCTGGGAGCCTTTACCATCGACCCGGGAGCCGGAGTGTATGCCCGAAACGCTTCGTACTACATTATCGGACAAGTATCGCGCTTCGTCAAGCCCGGGGCCGTCCGGGTCGGCTGCTTTTCGCCCTCGATGCCGGCCGTCTGCTTCCGAAACAGCGACGGCGACTACGCCCTCATCCTGCTCAACGAAGGCAACACGAGCCAACACACCACGGTCAATTGCGGCCGCCAGGCCTTCAGTTACCTGATTCCTCCCGGTTCGGCCGTCACCTTCTGCTGGCAAGAGCAGGAGAATGCCCTGAAATAAGAAGGGATGCCCCTCGTTCGCGGCATCCCTTCCCCCTGATTGCTATGAAGATGATCTTTTAGTGAGATCCTAATACAAAAGCTTGTAAAAATCCTGCCCCTGCCCGTCGCGCACCACCAGCAGGTAGATGCCTTTCGTCACAGGTAACACCACCTGACCGTTCACCTCCGAGAAGGTTTGGACCAGCCGGCCACTCAAGTCATACAAGCATACCTGGGCATTGTCGTAGCCCTCCAGAATGGCCGTTTTGCCTTGCACACGCAAGCCGCGCCCGGCCTGTGCCACCTGACCGACTTGCGAAACAGGCAGCTCGCCGTCTTCAATCAGAATGTCGTCAAACATGGCACTGTAATTGCCGTCGCCCGAATGGTCGTAGGCAATGAGGATGGTGCGAATCGTATCGCCCACATATATGCCCTGGCCAATCTGGCACTCAAAACGCTCCCAGCCTTGCCCTACCGTACCGTGGCCCTCGGCAGGGTGCATCGGACGGTTGTCCTGGTCGCGATAACCGTTGTCGCGCAAGGTGTGCCCGTGGGCCGTCACCAAATCGACAAAGGCATAGCGGCCCAAATCGTTCAGGGTCTTTTTCCAGAAGGAGAGTTTCATGCCTTCCTTAACGGGAATCCGCACGTCGGCGATTTTGTAGTAGTAAATCGTTCCCGCCGAGGATTTGCCTTCGGCTACGGCCACATAGTCGCCCGAATGACCCGGCTCACGACGGATCTCGACCACCGACTGGTCGGCGGCGGCAGCAGACTGCACCGAAGGGTTCTTAAAGCAGGGATCAACCGGATAATAGCCGTTGTATTGCGACTCGACGCATTGCACGTACTTGCTTTCGAAACTGTTGCGGTAATATACCGGGCCCAACGAATGCTGCACCGGGCAATGGCGCACCAGCGGGGTGTTGCCCTTGACCATGTCAATGGCCGCACCGGCCACGCGCAGCTGGAAGTCTTGCGACACCCAATAGCCATCGGCACTGCCCGTCACAAAATACTGGTCTTGCGGAATGTCGAAGTAGTCGGAAGCCATTTTGGCGATGGCCGTCCCCTCATCGTATTCGTCGAACATGGCGATGTAGAAGTAGTTGAGCCCGTGGCGCTGCTTGAGCAGGTAGGCCTGGTACCAGAAGAATTCGCCGGCATTGCGCGGGAACATGTTGGGCAGGCTGCTCGTCCACAAAGCCCAACTGAAGCCCGAAAAGATGACGGACTGGTATTTGACGTTGTGGGCATCGCACCAGGCAATGTCCTGCGGCATGCCCTCCAGGTAGGCGCTTTCGATTTCGCTGTCCCACTTGAAGGCTCCCACAAACCAAGGAGAGAGCATGTCGGCTTTGGCGTAGGCGGCCAGCTTTTCGTCGCCGTCGCGACGCCAGGCGCCCGACGTGCCGATAATGACATAGCACCCACGGTTATGGAAGAAGTCGATGAGTTCGTGATAATCGGAAGTGCGGGTAGGCCGTCCGCCCACACCGAGGCCCCAGATGCAGACCACCGGTTTGCCGCCAACATTGGCGTAGGCCGGCGAAGAGGTCAGGCCCATGTTCTGCTCGACGTTATAGACCCAGTCGAACTCCACGTCCTCGACATAGGGGCTGACGCCGTTGTTGCTTTCGCGGCCGCCACTAATGTCGTACATCACATAGAAGATGCGGTTGTTGGCCTCGGCGGCATGCTTGATTTTGGCCAACTGGTCGGCATCGCCGTTGTTGTACACAATGCGGCCGACATTGCCGACGAAGCGTTGCACGGCGGCCCCATCGACCCCGTATTCGCGCATCCAGCGGAAGTGCGTGTCAATGGCACTCGAGGTGTTCGAATCAAAGAGTTTGGCCGGTTGGCCGCTACCCAAATCCCGGAAACCGGTTTGGGCGAGAATCGCATCGTCGTATTCCCATACGTAGGGGTACAAATCGACGCTGATGTGGTTGGCGCGCGGCCAGGCCGTCCCGTCGGGGTCGTGCGAGCCATAGTCGTAATGGCCCCAGTTGTGGTAGCGGTCGGAGGTGCGGAACCAGCCTTGGTAACCGGCGACGGTTTTGCCCGTGAATTCGGAATAGCTGTGATCGACCGACGAGTAGTTGGGAACCGGTTCGGCAACGGGGTTCATCGTCCCCCGCATAATCTCCACCTTCTTGAGGTGGAACCCGCCGGAAAAGCGGAAGTCGCACCCGCCGTTTTGCTGGCCGTTGAGCGCGGCATCCTGCACCGCCACGGTGGCCGAAACGAATTGCGGGGTGTCGGCGCGGTTAAAGTTCATCGTGCGATAGGCTTCGCTGAGGGCGTTGTACTGGAACCCGAACGAGGAAGTCCCCTCGTCGTAATAGGTGACGCGTATAATTAAATTATGGTCATTGCTTGAAACCACCGAATGGTCCACCTTAAAGTAGGCGTATTGGCGCACTTCGAGGCAATACTGCCCGCCATGCTGTACCAGATAGGCCTCACAATCGCCCCCGTTGGGGTTGAGGGTGATGTGGTTGCTTTCGACGGTGTTGTTAAACGAAATGGAGGCGACTACGTCTTGTGACCATACATTTGCAGGTACAAGCAGCCATAGCGCCCCCATTAAAAAGCCAATCAGTTTTTTCATAGTTAGAAGGTTCTTTTCATGTGTCTGAGGCAAAATTACGTCATTTTTTCTTAAGTGCGTCACTCATAGCTTCTTAAGTGGACTTTTCCGGCTAAAAAATTATTTATCTCGCTGATTTTCAGTGTATAAAATTTTTACGACATACAAATTCGCACCCATTACGACAACCGTTTGCACCCATTTCAACAAATCTTCGACAAAACACGCTCAGACGGGTCTTTTTGGCCTACAAAATGTTTTTTCAATGCGCAATGCGCGCGATATGACTATTTTTTGCTACCTTTGCGAGAAACGAAAACAAACGCATATTCCAAATCATGAAGAAATCATTGCTTTTATTGGCTTCCGCGACACTGATCGGCAGTGCCGCCGCCCAACCCAAGGCTTACGTGTACACCACCGACAAGGCGATGGACGCCCGCCTGTGCATCACCGACACCCTCAGCCCGGTGCCGGCCAAGCAACCCCTCGAAACCGAATTCTCGATTGTCATTGACCCGACGCATAAGTTCCAAACCTACCGGGGCATGGGTGGCGCCATCACCGACGCCGTCGCCATCACCCTCGGCAAACTGCCCAAAGACAAGCAGGAAGAGCTGATGAAATCATACTACGGCCCGCAGGGCTTGGACTACACCGTTATCCGCACCTCGATGGGCAGCTGCGATTTCGGCGAAGACATCTACGCCTACATCAAAGACGGCGACGAGAGCCTCAAAACCTTCGACATCTCGCGCGACAAACGCCTGCGCATCCCCGTACTGCGGGCCGCCATGCGCATGATCGGACCCAAAGCGCTGCTCTACGCCGCCCCCTGGACGCCTCCCTACTGGATGAAGGACAACAAGAAATGGGAAAAGGGCGGCACCCTGCAACCCGAATACTTCCAGGCATGGGCCGACTATTACGTCAAGTTCATCCAAGCCTACGAAAAGGAAGGCCTGCCCATCTGGGGCATGAGCACCCAAAACGAGCCCATGGCCGTACAAACCTGGGAGTCGTGCATCTACACGGCCGAACAGGAGCGTGATTTCATCAAAAACTACCTCGGACCGACCCTCCAAAAGAACGGTTTGGGCGACAAGCACCTGATTTTGTGGGACCACAACCGCGACCTCATTTTCCACCGCGCCTCGACGGTTCTCAACGACCCCGAAGCCGCCAAATTCGTGTCGGCCATCGGCTACCACTGGTACGAGACCTGGACGGGCAGCAAAATGAATTTCGAAAACCTCTACCGTACGCGCGAGGCCTTCCCCGACAAAGAACTCATCTTTACCGAAGGCACTGTCGAAAAGTTCTCCAAACGCGGCATGAAAAACTGGTCGCTCGGCGAACGCTACGGATACAGCATCATCCACGACTTTAACTGCGGCACCACGATGTGGACCGACTGGAACATCGTGCTCGACGAAACCGGCGGCCCCAACCATGTGCAGAACCTCTGTTTCGCTCCGGTGATCGCCGATACCAAGAAGGGCACGTTGTACTACACCAACTCCTATTTCTACATCGGCCACTTCTCCAAGTTCATCCGTCCGGGCGCACAACGCATTTCGGCCGCTTCGTCGCGTGAGGAGTTGTACACCACCGCCGCCGTGAACCCCAACGGCGACATTGTCGTAGTGGTCATGAACCCCAACAAAACCGACATCGTTTATCACTTGATTTTGGGCGAGCAGTCGTTCGACGTGCAAGTGAACAGTCATTCGATTCAAACTCTCGTTATCCGCTAACTATGGGAGCACAGCGTAATTTCGGAGATTGGGTGGTCGCAACGCGCCCGTGGTCGTTTCCGGCCGCACTGGTGGCGATGCTGATGCCGCTTTCCTATTATTTCTGGGCCGGAAGCAAGGCCCCGTGGTACGTCTTTATCCTGGTCATCGTCATGGGCATTGCCTTTCAGGCGGCCGGCAACCTGCTGGGCGACTACCACGACCATGTCAGCGGCGTTGACAGCCAAAACAACTACAACGGCGTGATGTCGATGAAGTCGGGCAAGTTCAGCCCCAGCGAAATTCAAGGCCTGGGTTGGGCGATGCTGGTCATCGGCCTCGTACTGGGCCTGACCGTCGCCCTGCTGTACCACGACTGGTACCTGTTGCTGTTCGGGCTGGTGGGGGCCTGCCTGACCGCTGTCTATTACTGGCTGAAATACCATGCGCTGGGCGACCTCGACATTCTGCTGCTGTTCGGCCTGCTGCCGGCCATCGGCATCGGCTGGATGCTCTGCGGCAAGCTCGACTGGCGGGTATTGCTGCTGGCTCTTCCGCACGGCCTGCAGATTGTCGCCATATTGCACGCCAACAACACACGCGACATTGTTACCGACCGTGCCGCCGGCATCCGCACACTGAGCATGAACATCGGCGGCCGCACCGCCCAATGGCTGTTCGCTGTCGAAACCCTGCTCCCTTATTTGCTGATTGCCGCATACGCCCTCTTGGGCTGGATGCCTTATTGGAGCCTGCTGACCTGGCTGTGCCTGCCGATTTCCATCCGCTCGTGCAAACAAATGCTGCAAGCCCCCGTCGAATCGGACGAAGCCATCGCCCAACTCGACCAGGCGCAGGGCAAGCTGGTCCTGCTCTTCGGACTGCTTTTGAGTATCGGATTCTTTTTAGGAACATGGATCGCATGAAACAAGCGGGGATTGGCATTGCCGTAGCCGCCTTCTGGTGGTTTCTGCTGTTCTCTCCGTGGACGGCCCCGTACATTCCTTTCTGGATTGGCATGAGCACCGCCGCCTTGTGCCTGTTTGCCACCGCCTATTACAGCCGGGCCCAATGGTGTTTCGGTTTGAACTGGAGTTGGAAGCAATTCGGTCTGGGCGTCGCCATCGCCGCTGCGTTGTGGGGAGTCTTCTGGCTGGGCGACAAGATTTCGCAACTACTGTTCGACTTTGCCCGCCCGCAGGTCGATCTCATCTACGGCATGAAAGACCAGTCGCAAAGCTGGGTCATCGCCTTGGAGTTGCTGCTGCTGATCGGGCCGGCCGAAGAACTGTTCTGGCGCGGATTCATCCAGCAACGCTTTGCCGAACGGATCTCGCCGACCATGGCCTGGCTGGTAACCGCCGCCATCTACACGTTGGTTCACCTCTGGTCGTTCAATTTTATGCTGATTATGTCGGCCCTGGTAGCCGGCGCTTTGTGGGGCCTGCTCTACCGTCTGCGCCCCGAATGGCTTCCGGCGCTGGTCATTTCGCACGCCCTCTGGGACGTCGCCGCCTTCGTGGTGTTCCCGATTTGATACGATTGGGCCTAATGGGTCAGGACTTCGATTTTACCGAATTGTTTCCAAGGGGAGGATTTGCGGTAGGATTTGAGCGCTGAAGCCGATACGTACAGGCTGGCCGAACTCATATCGACATCGTCAAAGATATCATCTTCCACCACAATATCGTCGGCCAGACAGCGCACGTCGGTCAATGCGGTACACCCGTCGAAGGCTCCGCCACCGATAAAGGTTACCCGGCTGCCGATAGTAATCGTTTTAAGGCTCTCACAGCCACCGAAAGCACACAGACCGACAAATCCCACCTGATTGGGAATTACGACCTCTTTCAAAGCGAAACAGGCGCTAAACGCGTACTGCCCGATAGACACCACCCGTTGCCCGATAGTCAGCGAAGTAAGGTGCTCACAACGGCCGAACGCCACATCTCCAATCGTAGTGACCCCGTCACCGATGACCACCTTGGTCAGCCCGACGCAGTCGTCAAAGGCCCCTTCTCCAATTTCGGTCACGCTGTTGGGAATATCGATGGTTTTAAGTTTCTTGCATCCGAAGAAGGCCCGGTCGCCAATCCCGGTCACCGTATTCGGAATAACGGTCTGACAGCCGCCATAAATCAGGCGGTCGGAAGCGGTTTCGATAATGGCGTTGCAGTTGTCGCGCGAGTCGTACACGGGGTTACCGGCCGAAACGGTGATGGTTTGCAAACTGCCGCAGCGCCCGAACGCATTGCCACCGATATCCGTCACCGAGGCGGGAATATTGATTTTCGTCAGATTGGAGCATCCGTAAAACGCACTGGACTGAATCGAAAGCACCCCTTCGGGGATAACCGTGTTCATACAGCCCAGCATCAAGCGTCCTGAAGCGGTTTCAATAATGGCATTGCAGGCCTTACGCGAGTCATAGACGGGATTCTTGGAATCCACCGTGATGGTTCGGATGGATTCGCATTTGGCAAAGGCCTCGAATCCGATTTCGGTCACGCTGGCCGGGATATGCACCTCGGTCAGGCCACTGCAGCCGTAAAAGGCCGCCTCGGCTATGACGCTCACATCGGCCGGTATGGTCGTGTTCCGACAACCGGCAACCAGTTTGTTGGTAGCCGTTTCGATAATGGCCTCACAGCCGCCACGCGCGTCGTAAACCGTATTGCCCCCACTGACAAGCAAGTGCTCGAGCCCGACACAACCGGCAAAAACACCGGTGCCGATACTGCGGACACTGACGCCCAGGCTAACGGTTGTCAGCGCTTCGCAACCGCAAAAGGCGTCGTTGCCAATCACCTGCACCCCATTGCCGCAAGTAACCGATTTGAGCCTGCGGCAAAATACGAACGCCGCTTCGTCGATGTGGCGCACACTGTTGCTGATGATCACATATTCGAGGTGCTCGCATCCGCCGAAGGCGCATTTGTCGATAGCGACCACCGAATAGGTTTTTCCTTTGAACTTGACCGTTTCGGGGATGACGACCGTGCCGGTGTACTCGTCGGGATAGTCTTGAAAGCCGTCGCCGCGGCACGAAACGCCAACGGTCAGTTCCGACGAAGAATGGATGGTATAATAGAATCCGTCGAGCTCAAAGTCATGAGCCAGAACGCCAAACGCTCCGAAGAGCACGCATGCTATGGTAGTGATTATCCGTTTCATCTCAAATAACGAAATTAGCATTTTTCGGCGAAATATTCAAGCGTTTTCGGTAAAATAATTTGACATTATTGTCTGGCAACCTCCGACAGCCCGCCGGATTGCAAAAAAAAGGCGTGCCCCGAAGGACACGCCTTTAAATTCATTGTTCTAATAAGTCCGGCATTAGCGGTTAACGGTAAACTTCGACCGTGCCGCGGCGAGTGGTGCCGTCGGGCAGTTTGGCCACATAGTAGTAAACGCCCGGCGTTGCCATCTTCTTGGAGTAGGCCGAAGCCACACCGTCCCAACCGTCGCTTGTCTCGGCCATCTTGTTGCCAAAGCGGTCATACACAATCATCGGAATCGGTTGGTCGAGACCTTGCACGAAGGTCGTGTTCTTGCCGTTTCCGTCGTAGGGCGTAAATACCGTCGGCCAGATTACCTGAACGGTCACCTCGGCGGATACCGTGTTACAAGAGCCTTCGGCAGTTACCTGATAGGTGACTTGACCATACGGTTTTTCGGATACCAGCAGTTCGTCGGCAGGCGTAAAGACTTCGCCGTTGCGTTGCCAGATCATTTGATTGTAGGCTCCGTTGAGCACCGCTACTTCCAGGGTTGCGGTAGCACCCAGTCTCAAATCTTCAATGGCATCAGTCGAGAGCGAAATCTCAAGTTGAGGCTTGTTCTCGGTGATGGCCTCGGACTGAGCCTGAGCCTTGCAACCCGTAGTGAGATCCGTAACCGTAACCGTGTAGGTGCCGACCGCGTCAACATCCACGGTAGCGCCCGTACTAGCGGCGGCATCGTCCCAAACGAAGGAGCAGTTGGTCGCCGTGGCGGTCAGGGTAACAACCGGCTCGTCGCAGGTCAGCTCGGTGGAAGACGAAGCCACAGTCACGACAGGCAGGCTGTTTTCGGTCACTGTAGCCGAAACGCGCTCGCTGTGACAATTGTCCACCGTGTTGGTCACTTGGGCATAGAAGATGCCTTCCGCAGCGGGCTGGTAGCTTGCACCGGTTCCAAGGAGATTGCCTCCGGTTGCGGCGTCATACCATTCCACCACCTCGTTGGTCTCGAGGTTGGCCGAAGCGCTCACGCCGCTGACGGCGTCGCCCTCGCAATAGGAGGAGCCGGTCAAGACCGGATTGGCAATTACGCCACAACTGCAATCGGGAGCAGGAATTACGATCGTTGCAAAACAAGAGGCATTCTCGGTGGAGGTAACCTTCAAGGTAACGTCTTGATCCTTGACCGCCGACACTTGGATGGCATTGCCCGTAATGTCGGAGGTACCGTCCTGCGTATCAAGCACGTACAGCACTCCGTCAACCGTCACATTGACGTCGATTTCGGCCGTGTAGCTCAACTTGTCGAGCGAGCAGACGCCAGCCTGACCGTTGAGGAACTGCGGCATAGCCGTCACCACCACATCGCGCGTAATTTCCGGCGATTCGCATTGGTTGTCGTCTTTAACCGTCAAGGTGATGTTCTGCGTTCCAGCCGTAGTGTTGGGAACACTGTACGTGGCCTCGGTGGTATAACCGGCACCGTTCCAGTTGAACGACGTACCGCCTCCTGCCGTCAAGATCAGGTCGTCTCCGGTACAAATCTTGTCGCCGTCGGATATCGTAGCCGTCGGCAAAGAGTTTTGCTTCACCGTGGCACTGGCTGCCATGTCGGCTTCGCAACCGGTATTCGAGTTGAGAGCCTTCACGGTATAGGTGCCATCGGCAGCCTGGGCGCCAAAGTCAAGCGCGGCGCCCGAACCGGCCAACGAGCCCAGTTCGGTGGTGCCGACATACAAAGTGTAGTCAACACCGCTTTCACTACCGTCAAGGCCAACCAAGGGAGCGGTTGTGCCTTCGCAGTATTGACCGCCACCGGTTACATTGAACACGGTCAAAGCCACCGGATTGTCGTTAACCGTCACGTCAAAGCCGGCCGATACGCATTCGTTGCCATCCTTCACATAGACGGTGGCAGTAGCCGATTGCAAACCGTTGTAAATGTTCGTTGCACTGAAGTTCGTACCGTCGTTGGAGTAGGTGTAACCGCTACCCGATCCGCCCGTGGCCGTAATCTCGTACTGGCCGTCGTACGGAGCCGTACAGTGCGTGTTGTTCGTAATGTTGGCG
>JAGCZK010000074.1 GCA_017960065.1 Paludibacteraceae bacterium | reverse complement strand
GTACCAGTCGATTTTTCGGGTGATGAACATCAGCATGACAACAACGGTGAACATCCCCAAACTTCCGATCAGCAGTGCATAGTCTTCGGCTTGTACTGTTCCGTACAAAAAGATGTAGGACATCAGTTGGATGCAGCTAAGCAAGGCCCCCCATTTGATTTTTTTGAAGATGGCGGTAGCGTAGAACAGCGTCGAAAGGCTGACGCAGACCGCACAAATCAGGTAGGTCAGATCAAACGAAAGATGTTCCGAAATCGAAAGCAGAAGCAGGTAGAAGATAACGTCTGCAATACCAATCAGGCAGTATTGGATCGGATGGACTCTTTTCTTCGAGAAAATTTCGGAAATGAGGAGTGCGATAAACGGAATGATTAAGAACAGCAGGGCGTATTTGATACTGCGCTCCGTTTTCCGGTAGGCATCCACTGGCACGATAAACGACACGTCGACCGATTCGGCATTGAATCGCTCTCCTGCGCGCCAGCTTTTGGAATATACCGTGCTTAACCCGGCAATGTTCCACTTGGCGGTAAATCCGTCTTTCGTGATGTTCCGCTCGTTTGGCAGCCAGCCGCCCGAAAAACTTGGCGAATTCCAGTCCGAGGTCATCGTTATCGTATTGTCGGTACCGATCGGACGGATTTCGATATTTTCTCCTCCCTGAAAGTTGATTTCGCCCGTCAACGAAAGCCCGTGGTCAAACGAAACGTCGGCAAGGTCGTAATAAACCGAGTTGGTGAAAGGCGAAACCGACTCGTACTTGACCGGCGACATGGACAGCGGTTTGCCGTTCAGCAAAAGGTTTGGCGTCGCGGTCAGGTTTTTGGTCTTGGAAACGCCGAATATCAGAATGGCACCGCCGAGGTTGATGTCTTTTTCTGCAATTTCGTAATGCGAAAAATTGGGACGCTCAAAAAAGGAGGTTACGTTTGCCTTACCGTTGAAAACCGGCACTTTGAAAATTCCCCGCGTCAAATTGTACGGGTTTACAGTAATGTCGAGGTTATAGGTGTCTGGAGCAAAAAGAATGTATTTGGTTGAGACCTGAATTTTTTTGTTCCCTTTCGAATCGACCGACTCGGAGGTTTGTTTGTAGGGAACGGCAACCACCATTCCTTCGATTTCGGGGCTTCCGCCCATGGGTTGGATGATGGAGGCGATGGCTTCGCGTTGGTAGTATTTCCGGTCAGCGATGATACTGTCTATTAATTTGATCGGTATTAAAAACAACAGTACCAAAATAAAAATCAATATAAACTTTGCGGTGTTGCTGTGCAGACACCCGGGGGCGTTTTGAGAATCTAACAGTTTCATATCTTTCGTTTTTTTGTTGGTAATGGGATTTCTCCCCGGCAAAAGTAGTAAAAATAAAGCAAAATACATTCGGAATAATTCGTTATCTTTGCCGTACTGTATCATCAAATCAAAAATGACTATGAAAAATCTTGCCGCCCTATGGGTGCTTGCCTGTCTGCTGTTGGCAGGTTGCCGCACCCAGTCGAATGTACCTTCTTCTTACAAAGGCAAACCGTTCAAAGACCAGTATTACAAAGCCGGAGCACAGGCCATTCCCGGCCGGGTGGAACTGGCCTACTACGACCTGGGTGGCGAAGGGGTTGCCTACCATGACGCGACTCCCGAAAACCTGGGGGCGGCGCTGAATCACACCGGTGGTCACTTGCGTCCGGGTATCGAGCCGTATCTCGCATTTTTCCGCGAAAACGAAGGCGTTGACATTTCGTACACCAAAGACTGGGCGGACTTTAACCATCCGAACAAGGTGGACCCGAAGGTGAACCAGCTCTATATCGGCTGGGAGGATGACGGCGAATGGACAAACTACACGGTCAATGTCCGCAAGGCCGGGCTTTACCGGATTATCACGGTCTATGGAAACCACGACAATCATGCCCAACTGCTTGTCAACGGGCAGCCGGCCGCCGAGCTGAAGCTTCCGGAGGACATGGGCGACTGGCACAACTGGAACCAGGCCACCGTCGGGTACATCCGTTTTGAGCACGAAGGGCTGAACCTCTTGACCTTCAAGTACAACAGCGGCGCCAACTGGGCCTACCTGGATTTCGTTTTCGAGTCGGAGTAGGTGTTTTTTACACACTAGGCCCAGTCGCTGCGGTCGAGGTTGCGGTATCCGATGGCTTCGGCCAGATGTTCGGGCAGAATCTTCTCGCTCCCGGCCAAATCGGCGATGGTACGGCTGACTTTCAGGATGCGGTCGTAGGCCCGTGCCGATAAATGCAGGTTATGCATGGCGGTTTGCAACATCTTGATTCCGTCGGCGTCGGGAGTGGCGAACTTGCGCAACAGTTTCGGACTCATTTGTGCATTGCAGTGGACGCCTTCGATGTTTTTGTACCGTACTTCCTGCAGTTGCCGTGCGCGGATGACCCGTGCGCGGATTTGAGCGCTCGATTCGGCTACCGGCGCAGCGGTCAGTTTTTCAAAAGGTACCGGCACAATCTCGCAATGGATATCAATGCGGTCGAGCAACGGCCCCGAAATGCGGCTCAAATAGCGTTGTACCGCTCCTGGAGGACAGACACATTCGCGCTCGGGATGGTTGTAATACCCACACGGACAAGGGTTCATCGAGGCCACCAGCATGAAACTGGCCGGGTACTCGATGCTGAAGTTGGCCCGTGCAATGGTGATGCGGCGGTCTTCGAGCGGTTGGCGCAGCACTTCGAGCACTGTGCGCTTAAACTCCGGCAGTTCGTCGAGAAACAGCACCCCGTTGTGCGCCAGCGAAATTTCGCCGGGCTGCGGAAAGGTGCCTCCTCCGACTAGGGCGATGTCGGAGATGGTGTGGTGCGGACTGCGGTAAGGGCGTTGGAACAGCAACGACTCCCCCTTGTTGATTTTGCCGGCGACCGAGTGGATTTTGGTGGTTTCGAGGGCCTCCGACAGCGAGAGGGGAGGCAGAATGGACGGAATCCGCTTGGACATCATCGATTTGCCGGCTCCCGGGGGGCCTACCAGCAGGATGTTGTGTCCTCCTGCCGCCGCCACTTCGAGCGCCCGTTTCACCCCTTCCTGGCCTTTGACATCCGAAAAGTCGAGGTCGAAATGGTCAAACTGCCCGTCCATAAAGGCACGGACGTCGGATGGTGTGGGCGCCAGTTCCGACTCGTCGTTAAAGAACCGTACCACTTCCGACAGCGAGTTTACCCCGTACACCGGCAGCTCGCCGACCACGGCGGCTTCGCGTGCGTTTTCCATGGGCAGGATAATCCCTTCGAACCCGGCCTCCTTGGCTTTGATGGCAATGGGTAGCGCCCCCTTGATGGGGAGGATTTTGCCGTCGAGCGACAGCTCGCCCATCATCATGTAGCGTTCTATTTTTTCGGTTTGAATCTGTTCGTTGGCCGCCATGATTCCCATGGCCAGCGGCAGGTCGTAGGCCGACCCCTCTTTGCGGATGTCGGCTGGCGACAGGTTGATGATCACCTGTTGCTTCGGAAATTTGTAATTGTTGTAGGTGAGTGCCGAAAGAATTCGTTCGTGGCTTTCTTTCACCGCACTGTCGGGCAAGCCGACCATAAAGAACTTGATTCCTTGAGATACATTGACCTCAATGGTAATGACGGTAGCGTCGATGCCTTGCACCGCGGCTCCATAAGTTTTGACTAACATAAGAAAAAAATGAAATTAAGATCATGATGGGAAAGAAGATGGGGGGCTTATTCGGTATGTTTCAGTTTGGCAATCAGTGTTTCGTTGCCGATGGTCTTTTCGTACATGTCGATTAGGATTTCGGCGTCGGCCGGCAGAAACAGATCCACCCGCGAGCCGAATTTGATAAAGCCAAGCTGTTGGTTGATGGAGCAGTCGTCGCCTTCTTTGACATAGGTGACGATGCGTCGTGCCAGCGCGCCGGCAATCTGGCGGACCAGTACGGTCTGTTTGTTTTTGGCTTCGATGATGATGGACGAGCGTTCGTTTTCGGTGCTCGACTTGGGCAGATAGGCGGCCATTTTGCGGCCGTCCTGGTGCGATACGTGCAGGATTTTCCCCGATACGGGGATCCAGTTGACGTGCATGCTCAGTACCGACATGAAAATCGACACCTGGATGCGCTTTTCGTGGAGGAGCTCGTTTTCTTCCACCGGTTCAATCACCACAATCTTGCCGTCGGCCGGGGCGACAATGTAGTTTTCGTCGGCCATGATGATGCGGTTGGAAATCCGGAAAAAATAGGTAAAGAAGACAAAAACCACAAGCGAAATGCTCGAAGTGACAATGGCCAGGGTTGTCCACGAGGTCAGGAAGAACAACAGGCCGTTGACAACAATCAGCGAGAAAAACAATATGAGCAGCAGGTGTTTGCCTTCTTTGTGAATTTTCATAATTGTCCGATGGTCTTTAAAATTTCGAGATAAATGTAGATGACGGGCGTCGTCATAAGGAGGCTGTCGAAGCGGTCGAGCACGCCCCCATGCCCCGGCATGATTTTGCCCGAATCTTTGAGGGCGACGGTTCGCTTGAGTTGCGATTCGCACAAATCGCCGAAGGTGCCGAAGATCTCAACCAAAAGTCCGAAGATCAGCCATACCACGAGCGATTCGCCCGTTATCCAGGCAATGACACCGCTGGCGGCCAGCGTCAGGATTGCGCCTCCAATCAGGCCTTCCCAGGTCTTTTTGGGCGAAATGCTCGGAGCCAGCGGGTGTTTTCCGATACTGCAGCCCACCAGGTAGGCTCCGGTATCCGACACCCAAATCAGGACAAACAGCGACAGACACCAGTGCCAGTCGTAACTTGCCGACGGGGCGATGTGGTTCAAAAATCCAAAGGGGAGGGCGATCAAGGCCTGTCCCATGATGGCGAAGGCGATGTTGTGGTTGGGTTGGGGCGAGTGGCGGAACAACTCCGAAATGATGGTGGCGATGAGGCACAATCCGTATGCGATGAAAGGCCAGGTGCCGCCAAAATAGTTGTACCAGAAACAGCAGAAATACAACACGATGCCCGAGGCAATCAGCCAGGCGGTGGGCACGCTGACCCGCTCGCTCATGTTGGTGATGCGGTAAAATTCGAACAGGCCGACTCCGGTAACCAGCGCAAAGATAAGCGAAAAGGTGTAGAACCGGGTCTGGAAATACAGACTGGCGACGATTAAGGCAACATAGGCAATGCCTGTACAAGTTCGGATAATCAGATTACGCATGTGCTGTCTCCTCCTGTTGGTCGGTGTCCGAAGCTGTCGGCGCCGCGGTGTCCGAAGTGTTCTCGGATTCGGCGTCTGCGACAGGTTGTCGGTCTTTATCGGTGTTGTTTTGAGAACTTTCGCGACTCAAAATCTCCATACGGCTCACCCAAGGGCGTTTGCCGAAGATGCGCTCGACGTCTTCGGTAAAGATGACCTCGTTTTCCACCAGCAAATCGGCCAAGGCCTGATGTTTTTCGCGGTTGTCGCGAATCAGTTTGGTGGCCCGCTCAAACTGGGTTTGCAGAATCTCTTTGACCTCGAGGTCGATTTGTTCGGCCGTCTTCTCGCTATAGGGTTTCGAGAAGGCATAGTCGTTTTGCGAAAAATTGTAGTAGCTGATGTTGGGGATTTT
This sequence comes from Paludibacteraceae bacterium, assembly GCA_017960065.1. Lineage (GTDB taxonomy): Bacteria > Bacteroidota > Bacteroidia > Bacteroidales > Paludibacteraceae > Enterocola. The sequence goes on along the minus strand of JAGCZK010000074.1, from coordinate 8,120 downwards.
TTCGCTCATGCCATAGTAAACCACCGGCGAGTAGGCAATCTTGGTGGCCCGTTCCAAGTCGCTGAGCGCACCCGTTGACACTTGGTTGTAAACCAGTTGCTCGGCGGCCTTGCCGGCCAAAAGCGAACAGATTTCGTCGAGCATCTGCTGTTTGGTCGATACCACCCGTTCTTCGGGCAGGTACCAGGCGGCTCCCAGCGAGTTGCCGCGGGGAACGATGGTCACTTTGACCAGGGGGTTGGCATATTCGAGCAGCCAGCTGACCGAGGCGTGTCCGGCTTCGTGAACGGCCGTCGAGGCCTTTTCGGCCGCTGTCATGATCTTGTTCTTGCGTTCCAGTCCGCCAATGATGCGGTCCACAGCGTCGAGGAAGTCTTGCTTTTGCACGGCGGTGTGGTTGTGGCGGGCGGCAATCAGGGCCGCCTCGTTGCAGACGTTGGCAATCTCGGCCCCCGAAAAGCCGGGTGTCTGTTTGGCCAGAAAATCGACATTCAGGTCGTTGTCGAGTTTGATGGGGCGCAGGTGCACCTTGAAAATCGCTTCGCGTTCGTGCACGTCGGGCAAGTCCACATGGATCTGCCGGTCGAAACGGCCGGCGCGGAGCAGGGCCTTGTCGAGGATGTCGGCCCGGTTGGTGGCCGCCAGGATGATGACACCGCTGTTGCTGCCGAAACCGTCCATCTCTGTCAGCAACTGGTTGAGGGTGTTTTCGCGTTCGTCGTTGGAGTTGAACGAGGGGTTCTTGCCGCGGGCACGTCCTACGGCGTCGATTTCGTCGATGAAAATGATGCAGGGGGCTTTCTCCTTGGCCTGACGGAACAAGTCGCGTACGCGCGAGGCGCCCACGCCCACAAACATCTCGACAAAATCGGAACCCGACATCGAGAAGAAGGGCACGTCGGCTTCGCCTGCAACGGCTTTGGCCAATAAGGTTTTGCCGGTTCCCGGAGGGCCGACCAGCAGGGCGCCCTTAGGAATTTTACCGCCCAGGTCGGTGTACTTCTTGGGGTTTTTCAAAAAGTCAACAATCTCCTGAACCTCCTGTTTGGCTTCTTCGAGGCCGGCCACGTCTTTGAATGTAACCTTGTCGGAATTTCCCTTGTCGAACAGTTTGGCCTGCGACTTGCCGACATTGAAGATGCCGCCCCCTCCAGGACCTGCGCCTCCGTTGTTCATGCGGCGGAAGAAATATACCCAAATCAGCACGAACAGCAGGATGGGGCCGAACGAGTAGAGAATCGGACCCAGGTAGTCCTTGCGCGATTCGTAGCGGACTTCGATGCTGTTGTGTGCCGACATGAAGGTGTCGAAGGCGTCCGGCGACGGAATTTCGACGTGCAGCAAGGGGATTTCGGTCAACTCGTTGACATCCTTGACGTTGAAGATTTCGAGCAGGCCCTGCGTGTTCGACGCGTTGATGTGCGCTTCGGCGTAGTCTTTGTTGATGACGATGACGCGGTCGATGTAGCTGCTGTCCACATAGTGGCGGAACTGGGTGTAGGAAATTTCCTTTTCGGAACTTCCCTTGGAGGAGAACCCGATGGCGAAAATGGCCACCATTGCCAACAAATACAACCAGGTGAGGTTGATGTGGATTCTTTTCGGGCCCTTGGGTGTTTTATTGGGAGTGCTTGGCATCAGAGTAAGTCTTCAATGTGAGTTAAATCGGCATCTTCCCAGAGGTGTTCCAAATCGAAAAACGCCCGGGGTGCGCGTTGCATGACGTGTACCATCACGTCGGTGTAGTCGAGGACAATCCATTCGCAGTTTTCAAACCCTTCCATGGCCATGGGCTTTTCGCCGTGGTGCTCGCGGACGTATTCGCGCAAGTTGGTGGCCAAGGCATTGACGTGCGTGTTGGAGTTGCCTTCGCAGATAATCATGTAGTTACAGATGGTATTTTCGAGTTTGCTCAAATCCGCCACAACGATATTCAGACCCTTCGAATCCTGAATTCCGTCGATGATGGTGTGAACCAAGTCTTGTTTTGTCATGCTTTGTTTTTTATTGTTTCTGCAAAGATAGTTTTTTTTGCCATATCCACAAAAACTGCGGATACGATATCGCTTTGTAAGGCGATAGGACTGCCTTGGTCGCCCGATTCGCAGATGCTCTGCACGATGGGAACCTGTCCGAGCAGTTCAATTCCCTCCCGCTCGGCCAGACGCTTGGCGCCTTCTTTGCCAAACAGGTAGTATTTGTGGTCGGGCAGTTCGGCCGGCGTGAACCAGGCCATGTTTTCGACAATGCCCAAAATCGGGATGTTGACCTGCGGGTTGCGGAACATGTCGATGCCTTTGACTGCATCGGCCAGGGCAACCGCCTGTGGCGTGCTGACCACGATGGCACCGTCCAACTGCAAATTCTGTACCAATGTCAGGTGGATGTCACTCGTGCCGGGAGGCAGGTCGATCAAGAAGAAATCGAGCTCGCCCCAAGCGGCTTCGGTGATGAGTTGCTTGATGGCGTTGCTGGCCATGGCGCCGCGCCATACAATGGCGCTGGCCGCATCTACGAAAAACCCGATGGACAGAATTTTGACCCCGTACTTTTCGATGGGGACGATGAGGCCCTGGTCGTCGGCAACCGGGCGTTCGCCCTCGATGCCGAACATCTTGGGGATGGAGGGACCGTAGATGTCGGCGTCAAGCAAGCCTACTTTGTAGCCTTGCTTGGCCAGCGCCACGGCCAAATTGGCGGATACGGTCGATTTGCCCACACCGCCTTTGCCCGAAGACACGGCGATTTTGCATTTGACACGGGCCATTGCGTCGGGCTTTTCTTCGGCAGGCTGGGCCGAGGCCGGATGCTCCACGCTGATGTGTCCGATGATGTCCACTTCGGGGCTGATGTAGGTCAGAATGGCCTGTTCGCAGGCTTTGACCAGCGATTTGGCCAGCGGGTCGTTGGGCTTGAGCACCAGCGAAAATGACACCGACATGCCGTTGATGCGCAGATTGTCGGCAACCATGCCGGCCGACACGATGTCTTGTCCGGTGGCGGGATATTTGACGTGGCCTAAGGCGTCGAGAATGAGTTTTGGGTAGAGTGTCATGCGTTCGATGTGTTAGACGGTTGGCTACGGCGGCTACGGTTAAAACTCCGGTAGCTGTCGGGCTCGATTTCGATGTCGGGTTCGGCCAAGCCCCCTGCTTGGGGAAGGCCGAAACACAGGTATTTGATGCTGAGTCCGCGGTCGAGCCATTGCTGTTCGTAATAGGTTTTGATGGACAGAATGTCGTTGGCCTGCGACTGGCCGTACAAATCGGCCGTCTGCTCGCAGACGGGGAGGCGGTTGAGCTGCACCAGGGCGGTGGTGTAGGTGTACAAAAACGGGCTGTCGGTTTTGAGGTGCACCAGGCCGCCGTCTTTCAGAACCTGTCGGTACAGTTCGAGAAAACGGGTGGAAGTCAGGCGTTTGCGCACTTTCTTCATCTGCGGGTCAGGAAAGGTGATCCAAATCTCACTCACTTCGCCCGGTGCAAAAAAACGGTCGATGAGTTCGATGTCGGTCCGTAAAAAGGCGGCGTTGCCCAGCCCCTCTTCGTTCGACTGCTTGGCTCCGGCCCACATCCGCGCTCCCTTGATATCGACGCCGATGAAGTTTTTCTCCCCGAAACGACGGGCCAGCCCGACGGTATATTCACCGCGGCCGCACCCCAGTTCCAACACGATGGGGCGGTCGTTGCCAAACACGGAGTGCCACTGGCCCTTGAGCGGAAATCCGCCTTCGGCCTGCAAACGCGCGAACGGGTATTGGAACACCCGCTCGTAGGTTTCCATCTCGGCAAACTTCTGCAGCTTATTCTTCCCCATCTTCCAAGCGTTTTTGAATGCACAGGCCGATGCTCGAGATGCCCGTCAGTTGCTCGTCGCGCATGGCTTGCGACACCTGAAAGCGATAAACGCCTGTCGTCGGGAAGCGTTTGATTCGCAGGTAGAGCATCGACATTTCGTGCAGGCTGAAATAGCGTTGGCCCAGCCATTTGCCCGAATTGTCGGCCAGGTAACACTCAAGGGTGTCTTTTTGCACGATGCCGGCCGGCGATTGCGAATCGACAAACAACCAGAAATTCTGGTAGGGGTAGCGTTCGGTATGGCGGATTTGCAACAACAGGTCGCACGGGCTGACGGTGTCCTGGATGTCCGCTTCAAACACCAGGGCGGAGTCTTGGTGCCAGCCCTCGGCATCCACCTCCTGGTATTCGTTGTAGAGGCAGTTGTTGGTGCAGGCGGTCAAGAGAGCGAGCGCCGACAGCGTCAAAAAAAGGCTATTGGTTTTCATGAGCGTCGTTTTTAGGGCGGCGGTTTTCGTTTGACGGGCGTTGGCCGCCTTCGCGATTCCCGTTGTTTTTCCGGCCGTGGTGGTTTTTCTTCTTTTTCTTTTTGTCGAAACGCGTCAGACTGCCTTCTCCGACCGAGGTGGCAAAGCCGATGGGAGCGGCTGCGGCGGGTTTCTTGTTGTCGAGCGATTCGGGTTTTTCGCCGTTTTTGTTGAGGGCGATGACTTCCTTGGCCCGGTCGAGCGAAATCTCCACCAGGTTCTGCGGCGCATGCGGTGCGGTCGAATAGGTCATCTTGCGGGCAAAGGCGTCGAGTTTGAAGAAGTAGTACGGGGCGTTCTGGGTTTCGAGCACGATGTTGCGGTCGGGAAACTCCTTGATGGCCTCGATGTAGTTGTCCAGCTCAAAGTTGAGGCAGCATTTCAGCTTGGCGCATTGGCCGGCCAGTTTCTGCGGGTTCATCGACAGGTCTTGCACCCGGGCGGCGTTGGTGACCACCGACTGGAAGCTGCTCAAAAAGGTCGAGCAGCACAATTCGCGGCCGCAGGGCCCCGTGCCGCCGATACGTCCGGCCTCCTGACGGGCTCCGATCTGTTTCATCTCGATGCGGACGCCGAAGGCTTCGGCCAACACCTTGATGAGCTGGCGGAAATCGACGCGTTCGTCGGCGATGTAGTAAAAGATGGCCTTGTTGCCGTCGCCCTGATATTCCACGTCGCCGATCTTCATGTCGAGATGCAGGTCCTTGGCGATTTTGCGCGAGCGCAGCATGGCGTCGTGTTCTTTGGCTTTCGACTCCATCCACTTGTCGATGTCGGTTTGGCGCGCTTTGCGGTAGATGCGTTTGACCTCGGTCTTTTTGGGGTCAAAACCGTTTTTCTTCATTTGCAGGGCCACCAGGTAGCCTTGCAGGGTTACCGTGCCGATGTCGTGTCCGGGCGATGACTCCACGGCCACAATGTCTCCCTTTTCGAGCGGAATGTCGTTGGCGTTGAGGTAATAGCCCTTGCGGGTGTTCTTGAACTGCACTTCGACGTAGCGGCAGGTCTCCATATCCACGGGGATATCGGCGAGCCAGTCGTAAACGCTGAGCATCTGGTTCGAGTTCTTTTTGCAGCCTGCGGCTGTCAGCCGGCAGTTTCCTTTATCCAGTGTATAATCCATAGCTATAGTTTTATTTGTGTCAGCAACTGCAGCCCCAAGTCGAAGAGCACCAGTTTGGAATTGGCGTTTTGCCCGATTTCGCGGTGGGCACGGGTCCATTCTTCGCTTACTCTTTCGATGTTTCCGGTATGGATGCAGCGCATGAATTTTTGTAAGAATTCGTTTTCGTAGGGATTGTAATACGAAAGCTGTTCGTTGTTCAAATTACGGATGAACGCCTCGCGGGTCAGGTGTTGCGCATATTCCAGAAACCCGGCGATTTGTTCGCGTCCGCTGCCGGCCAGTTGCTCCGACCAGGATTTGAGCGCCACCAGGTTTTTGGTGACCACACAGTTCATCAGCTGGCGGTACAGCTCAAAGTAGGCTCGGTTTTCGCCTTCGTCGCCGACCAGCTGCCGGGCCTGCGTGACGCTGCCTCCAGCCAAGTGGACGATTTCGGGGCTGAAGTGTTGCGACATGCTTTCGGCATCGACAGGGCCCACCCGCAACATCTGCGTCCGCGACACCACGGTCTGTAACAGTTGTTCGGGATGTTCGCTCACCAGCAGGAAAACCGTTCCGGCTGGCGGCTCTTCCAAGATTTTGAGCAGTTTGTTGCTGCAGCTGGCGTTCATCGTCTCGGGCAGCCAGATGAGGATGGTTTTGTAGTCGGCCTCGTAGCTTTTGAGCTGGAGTTTGGACAACAGCACCTCGCTTTCGTTGCTGTAAATCATTCCTTTTTTGGTCGTCTCGCCCGTATAGGCCATCCATTGGCGCAGGCCGAAATAGGGTTGGGCTTTGACAAACTCGCGCCAGGTGGGCAGCATCTGGTCGCAACGGGCGTCTTGAGGTTTGTCTGCGGCAAACGGGAAGATGAAATGCAGGTCGGGATGCGCCAGGTTGGAAAACTGCCGGCACGAGGGGCACTCGCCGCACGAATCCGTTTCGGTGCGGTGATGGCAGTTGAGGTATTGGGCGTAGGCCAGGGCCAAAGGGAAAGCGCCGTATCCCTCCGACTCCCATAACAGGTGGGCGTGCGGGATCCGTCCTTCCTTCACACTCTTGAGCAGGTGCTTTTTGAGTGTTTCCTGACCGATAACATCCTTAAATTGCATACGATACCAATAAACTGCAAAGATAAGTATTTTTTAGCGAAATCCGAATCGTTTTTTTTCGAAATCGGCAGGACAGTTTTGCCGGCCCGGTACACGGTGGTTGTCTTTGAAAAAATTAAGCAAAAATGGCCGGTATGCTTACAATTGTTTGTTATTTTCATTATTTTTGCGGCAGAACATAAAAACTATATTATGAGAGTCATTATTGAACCCGATTATGCGCAAGTGTCGCAATGGGCGGCCAACTATGTGGCCAGCAAAATCCTCGCGGCAAAACCGACCGCAGCCAAACCGTTTGTGTTGGGCCTTCCGACCGGATCGTCACCGTTGGGAATGTACAAAGCCCTGATTGAACTGAACAAAAAAGGAGTGATATCGTTTAAGCATGTCATCACCTTCAATATGGACGAATACGTGAACCTGCCGAAGGATCATCCCGAAAGCTATCACTCGTTTATGTGGAACAATTTCTTCAACCACATCGACATCCAAAAAGAGAACGTCCACATCCTCAACGGCAACGCCCCCGACCTCGAAGCCGAATGTGCCGCCTACGAGGCAGCCATCGCCAAGGCTGGCGGAATCGACTTGTTCTTGGGCGGTATCGGTCCCGACGGCCACATCGCCTTCAACGAGCCGGGTTCTTCCCTGCAGTCGCGCACGCGTGTCAAATCGCTGACAACCGACACCATCATCGCCAACTCGCGCTTTTTCGAGGGCGACGTCAACAAGGTTCCCCGTACGGCACTGACCGTCGGCGTCGGAACTGTTTTGGACGCCCGCGAGGTGCTGATCATTGTTAACGGTCACGCCAAGGCCCGTGCGCTGGCCGCTGCCGTCGAAGGCGGAGTCAGCCACATGTGCACGGTTAGCGCACTGCAACTGCATCCCAAAGGCATTATCGTTTGCGACGATGCGGCTACCGAAGAGCTGAAGGTCGGCACATACCGCTATTTCAAAGACATCGAAAAAGACAACCTTTGTCCCAAGTCCTTATTGAAATAACACGCCCCCCATATCAAACGAAAGGGAACCCCGTTTGGGGTTCCCTTTTTATTTGCGAAATAACCGGTGTTTGTTAGAACGGCGTGTTGCCGTCTTCGGGGGCTTCGGCAGCAGGTGCGGCCGTGTCGCGAACAGCATTGTCGCTGCCTCCGTTGTCATTGCGGCGACCCAAAAGTTGCATGGTGTCGGCCAAAATCTCCACAACCGTGCGTTCTTGTCCTTCCTTGTTCTTGAAGGTGCGCGATTGGATGCGGCCCTCGATGTACAGTTGCGAGCCTTTGTGTACGTATTTTTCCGCGGTTTCGGCCAGGCCTCTCCACAATACGATGCGGTGCCATTCGGTCCGTTCGGGAACGGTAACGCCGCTCGAGGTGGTGTAACCGCGTTCGGTGGTTGCTAAATTGAAATTTGCCACGGCAACGTGGTTGTCGAGATAACGTACTTCGGGATCTGCTCCCACATTGCCTACTAAAATAACTTTGTTTACAGACATAGTGTTTTGTTTTAAAAATTAAGAATTAAGTTGTTTGTATCAGGTTACTTCGCAAATTCTATCCAATAATTTCCAGTATTC
>JAGCZK010000073.1 GCA_017960065.1 Paludibacteraceae bacterium | reverse complement strand
GTGTCTTTGGTGGGGTCGTTTTTCTTGCAGGCTGCCAGCAGCATCAGGCCGCTGAGCAACAAAAGGGGAAATATTCTTTTCATAACAACAGGTTCTAATGTTGGTTGTATACATTGCAAGCTCCAAAATTACATTTTTTAAAATAAACCGCAAATGAATAGGTCAGAAAAGTCGTTTTTTTGTCTTTGCCAGATAGACTTTGGCCGTAAAAAGCGTACCTTTGGCCTCGAATTGCAAAAACAAGCCATGAAACGATGGTGTCATATCTACCTTGGGTGCCTGCTGCTGGGCTGCCAGAGCCTGTCGGCGCAGAGGTTTCTGATGACCGAGGCGCGCCTCAACCTGGGCTGCGAGCTCACCGGCAATTGGGAGCGCATCGCGTTCAGCACCTACCTCATGATGCAGCAGGCCTTCAATCCCCCGTACCGCTACGATGCCGCCCGTGAGGCAGAGATCCGCCAAGCCGTCGGCGATTGGTTGGGCGGAAGAGCCTCGGCCGACGCCTATTTGCCGGCCTTGAATCACAAAGCATACCCCACGGTATTTTGGGGCGGCAAGTTGTCGGTGCGGCTGTCCAAGCGCCTTTCGCTCACCACCACGGCCGAACTCACCTACGACGGCGGCCAACTGCCCGACGGCATCCTGCAGCTCAGTTACAGCATCCGCCAAGGCCTGAGTGTGCATTGGTAACCCCCGACTCCTTTCTGCCGTTGAGAGGAAGGAAGTTATAAAAAATGTGTATCTTTGTCTTTGGATCGAAAAACGTTTGCTATGAAAAACCGAATTCTTTTTAGCGCTGCCGTGGCTTTGGCCTTGTCGCTCACGGCGTGTGAGTTTGGCAGTATTCCCGATTTTGGCGGTCAAGGTTCGACTGCCGGGCGCGAATGGTCTTACTGCCTCTCGATCCGCCCGGTCCGCAATCCCTGAGTGGTAACCACAGGCTATAGTTGCTTAACATCCCAATCAAAAAAACTGTAATATGAACGTCAGAAAATCCGTATTCCAACTGTTGTGCACGCTCGTGCTGATGTGTGTCTTTACAGCTTGCGAAGATGCCAAAGTCTATCGCGACATCTCCGGAAGGACCTTTATGGGGCAAGATGGAACAGGAATGGTTTCCGTTTATTTCGCAAAAAACCACGATTGTACATTGACCTCCTACGATGCGCTGGAAGGAACCAGCCTGGTTGTTCCTTGCCTGGAGTACAAAATAACGGGCAGAACCATTGAGATTAAATACGACAACAGCAGCTATTGGCAAAGCGCCGCACGAGGCAAAGTGTTCCAATCCATGAGTTACGATCCGGACAAAGACCTGCTCAATTGGATGGGAATCACGCTATATCCCATAGACTGACGGCCGGAAGGTCGTGCCAGCAGTAACCCCAACAAAAAATCCCTACACAGCAAGTGCGTAGGGATTTTTGTTTTTTGAGACAGTGGGGCGTTAGTTGGCTTTGCTGAACATCCAGCAGCTGAGGCGCACATCGGCGTGCGAGCCGGTGGCGGCAAACTGCAGCGCCTGCTGGCCTGCCGGCAGGCTGATGTTGAACGTGCGGTCAACCCACTGGCCGTTGGTGCTGGTCATTTCGGCGAGCACACTGCTGCTGCCGCAAGTGGCCACAATTGTGGTGGCACCCGTCGAGCAGAAGCGCAGCGTAATGGTGTAGTTGCCGGCTTCGGGCACATTGATGAGGTAATTGGCGAAGCAGGGGCTCATGAAACGGCGGAGTTCGACCGGCAGCACCTCGCGGAATTCGGTATCGGTGCTTGCCCCGTAGATGATGCGGTTGGCGAATGCGTCGCTGAGGCTCTTGTCGTAGTTGCTGCTGGTGACATATTGCGCCGCCGGAATGAAGACGCCCATCTGGTAATACTTTTCGGTATTGCTCGTGGACATATAGGCATACACCTTGCCCAGCTCGGTCGGACGGCTGCCCGTATAGACCGCATTCCAAGGAATGCTGTTGGCGCTTCCGGGAGCGTTGAACCACGCGTAACCCGCCACGTTGGGGTTCTGGTCCATGGCCTCCACCTTTTGCGTCATCGACGCCTGTTGGAAACTAAAGTCGGGGAACAGCGTCTTTTCGAGGTTGTTGATGTTGTTCCAGGGGTCGCTTCCCTGTTCCCAGGCACAGAATTCGGTGAGCAGGACTTTCACCTTGTAGCGTTTGGCATACTTGCTGACATAACCATCGACAGCGGCCGGCCAGTTCATGTACGAGTGCAGCACCAGGTAGTCGAAGCGCGGGGTACGGCCGTCGTAGAGCTTTTTGTACTCGCTGATAAACTTGTCCATCCAAGCTTCGGGCGAGCCGTACTTGACACCCTCGATGGCCTCGTAGCCGTAGGTGAGTGCCGGCGACGCCAGTTTGACGTGGTATTTGAGGGCCAGTTCTTCGAGTTGCGGCCACAGCTCGGCTGCACGCTTGGGCGTCATGGCGCAACCGCCGTCGCGGCCGGTCATCATCGGCTCGTTGAAGCCCAGGATGATGTCGGCTCCACGGCTTTTGAGGCTGCTTTCCAATCCGGTCAGGGCCGAGAACGCCCCCCATTGCATGGGGTAGAAGTTGAGCATACGGCCCTTGCCGATGTAGCTTCCAGAAGGCGAAGCCGCCCAGTTGTAGCCCCATCTGAGCGCACCGCGGGTCAGCGTGTCGGCCACGGTTTGCGGAAGATTGTTAAAGCAAGTGCCGCGTTTGACAAAGTTCGGGTCGTGATAGCCGCTCATGTCGAGCAGTTGGCTGCGGTTTTGAGCATTGCTGTTTTCGCCGACAGCGACAGCCGTCGGATTGGTACCCTTGGTCACTTTGACCTGCACAAAAGGCGTGGCGGTGTAAGCGTCGTTGGGATCCGGAACCCAGACTTCGGGTTCTTCGTTCTGATTTTCGGGGTCCGGTTCGGCGATGGGTTCGCGTTTACAGGCGCAAAGTGCGATGAACAGACACCAAGAGGCAATAAATAACTTTTTCATAGCATCGGTATTTGATTGATTGGGTGGTAAAGTTAGGAAAAAATTTTGGAACAAAAAATTATTTGGAACAATTGACCTTGTTGATGAAGTACAACCGGCGCTTTTTGTTACTGTCCTCTTCCTTCACTTTTTCGTATCCGAACGAAAGGAAATAGGGGCCGTACCAATATTCGTTTTCAAAATAAGAGAAGAAGGCGTAGCGCAATTTCTGACCTTCGGCAACGTAGGGAATCTCGTTGTGCTCAATCTCCTCCCCGTTTTGGTAGCGGCGTTTTTCGACAAAGTCGTGCGAAGGATAAATCACCTCGGTGCGACTGTCCTGGAGGTTAATCGACAAATGGGTGTGCACATACCAGCTTTTGGCGGTCTTCAGGGGAGCTGCATTGGTCCAAAGCACCTCGCCCTGATGGTCGAACCCAATCAAAAAGTAGTGGCTGTACACATAGCCGTCGAACAATTGGATGGTTTGGGTCATCGTGGTGCCGTTGGGCCCTGGAACATGGATGTATTGGGTGGTATAAGTCGGAAAATACGCCTCGCCGGCCAGCAGGTACTGCCCGTTTTGCTCAATGATGGCATGGGGCGCCATGAGGTAATGGAGGGTATATTCTTCGCCTTTTTTCGCTTTTTTCTCCTTCTTTTTCTCAATCTGTTTCTGTTTCCATTCGGAAGCATACGACGTGTAGTTCTTGATGTCGAGATAGTTGACGAATTTTGAGAAGGCCAGGGCGCCGTTTTCAATCTTGGCGATATACACGCCAATCGACTTGTCGCTGCTCATGCTCGGCTTGTCGTTGTAGGTGCCCGAGAGGAGGTACGAACCGTCGCTCATGCGGCTGACACTGGCGTTGGCGATGTATTTGCCGTCGTCTTTGTACCGAAGTTCGTATTTGTTGGCCATTTGGCCATGTTTGAAGATGTACAACGACAGGTAATAATTTTCGGTTTTGTCGTATTCTTTGACGAACACATAGGCTTCGCCGCTGGCAGAGTCGGTCTCGAGGTTAATGAAGGCGGACTTTTTGGGATAGTCTGATTTCAGAAAAACGGTGCTTTCGGCCTGGGTGTTGCAGTTGCGCATCACGACATAGGGCTCCTCCTTGGCGGTTGCCGCAATGTAAAACTCGTCGTTGACCCCTTCGGCGTGGAAAATAGTGCTTTTTTTGGGCAAGACACCGCTGATGGTCTGCAAGCGCATGTTGTCGATGTTGAGGTAGGCAATGGTGTACTGCTCTTTGCGGCACCCCATCCGAAAGAGGTGGCCGTCGGACACGTTTTGATAATAATTGTCGCCGTTTGGCAAAACGACGTTGGCCGAGTCGCCTGCTTCCAGCTCCGTGTTGTATTTGGCGAAGGTGAAGGTTTTCTCCTTTCGGGATTGCTCCAGAAGGTCGTTTTGCAGGGTGAGGATCAGACCTTGCTGGCCAGCCGGTTGGCAGCGGAGGATTTCCACTTTGCGGTCGCGCTCGATTTCGATGCGCTTTTCGACCAGGTCTTGTGCCTGGGCACTGATGGCGACGAGTAACATCACCAAAGTTAAGTAGGTTTTATTCATAACAGATAATGTTTTTTAGCGGTGCAAAGATAATCGTTTTATGTTTTTTGAGAAGGGTGTGGATGACTAGGTTTTCGTAAAAGCCGATTGTTTAATATTTTTTAGTAAATTTGCATATCAAGACAAATGAAAATCAAGAGTTGCTTATGAAAAAGTTAGTTTTTGTTGCGGCCGTTGCAAGCCTGTCGGTGCTTTTTACGGGCTGCGAGTTTGGTAGTATTCCTGAGTTTGGCGCGCAAGGTTCTGAAAACGGTCGCGACTGGACCGATTTGGATCTGCCGAGCGGTACGTTGTGGGCGACTTGTAATTTGGGTGCGGCATCTCCCGATGCGGCCGGCGATTATCTGCCGGGTCTTGGCGACGACAAGCGTGCCGACAACGACTATGTGTACGAATTGTCGCAAAGCGATGAAGACGTTCTGCCGCTCGATGACGATATCGCTGCCGAGCGTTGGGGTGGCAAGTGGCGTACGCCTACGGCCGATCAGATGAAGGAGCTGCTGATGCACTGTACGTTCAGTTGGTTGTCGAAAGACGGTTACAAGGGCTATGTGGTGACGGGTAAGAATGGCAACCGTATATTTTTGCCTGCTGCCGGTGTGTTGAGCGACGGTCAGGTCCAAAATCCTGGGCGTGTCGGCCAGTATTGGACGATTACCCGCGACCGCGAGTCATCGATGGCGTCGTTTATCCTCAATTTCACGAAGTACGAATGCGCTACAGCTTCCAACGACTGGTCGTGCCGCATCTCTGTCCGCCCGGTGTTGAAGAAGTGACCGCCAGAAATCGAAAATTGCTTGAAACAAAAAAATCCTGACCCGATGGGCCAGGATTTTTTTATTATCGGAAAACGCCTGGGATTTATTTTTTTTCGTATGTATATTCTATGATGAGGCCATATCCGTGGTCATATTGAAATATCAATTGTTTGTCATTAAGGGAGACAATCTGATAATCAAAGTCAGCGGTCATTAATTTGGGGATGTCTTCCCACTTGGAACCACCGTCAAAAGACACCTTTTTGAAATTGACGGTCAGCACTTTTTGGTCATCACTAAAATGATAAGATCCTTTTACCAATTCTCTATGTGCGTCAATAACTTCATCTCCACTGAAGGTCATTTTGGCACCGACTTCTTCACTTAACATTTCTTTTATAGACGGCCTTTCAGACATTTCTTCGGAATTTTCGCCCACAAGTCTGGCATTTGTGCAGGTCCACTCGCCCTCTATCGCCCGTCCGCACGATTGCTCGAAGGTGGCGATAATCAGAATAGCAATGATGTATAACAATCTTTTCATCTTAATTGGATTTTGTTTTGATTGCCGCAAAGTTAACAATTTGAAAGTGTTTCACAAAACAAATGTACCCATTTTGGGTACAGTATTGGGTGTCGTTCGATTTGCTATCTGCGGCAGTCGTCCTGCTTAGATAAGGTGATTTGTGTATAAGTTATTAATATAGAATGTTTTAGATTCGATGTTTCTTGTGCACGATTTGATTTGGCTGCTTTCATAAATTTCGGGAAAGTTGTATTTGCCAGATTATGCAGTTTGTTACTCGTAGCCATCATCGGCAGCATGTGCAAATTTTGCACATACTCGATTCTCGAGTTCTCGTGCTTCAAATATCTTGCCTAATGGTCTTTTGTGTTTCTTCTTTCATAGATTAAGTTTGTTAAAATGGGTTTGAGGACAAAGATAGCAAAAAGAGCCCATCAAAAAACAGCACCGGAGATTTCCAGTGCTGTTTTTTTATCAGAGCATTGTTTCAATTACTTTTTGCAACCGAACAATTTAGCGAAGAAACCGCATTTTTTTGCAGGAGCTTCGGCTTTGGCTTCCAACGACGGACCGGCGGCAACGAGGGCCTTGCCAGCGGCGTTGGTGGTGTATTTGTCGAAGTTCTTGATGAAGCGGCCGGCCAAGTCTTTGGCTTTTTCTTCCCATTGAGCGGCATCGGCGTAGGTGTCGCGCGGGTCGAGGATGGCCGGGTTTACGTTGGGCAGCGAAGTCGGAACCTCAAAGTCGAACAAGGGGATCTTTTTGGTTTCGGCTTTCAGAATC
>JAGCZK010000072.1 GCA_017960065.1 Paludibacteraceae bacterium | reverse complement strand
TTTGTTTTATTGCCCGGGTTTGCCCGACAAGAGCCAGACTGCCTCCTGCCGCGCGGCCGGGTCGGTTTCGAAGATGCCACGGAAACAGGTCGTCCGAGTTTTGGCCCCGGGCTTCTTGATGCCGCGGGCCGTCATGCAGCCGTGCTCGCCTTCGACCAGCACCCCCACGTCGTCACTGCCGGTGGCCAGCTGCATGATTTCGGCAATGTCGGTGCCAATGCGCTCCTGCAACTGCAAACGGTGCCCCACCATTTCGGCGATGCGGGCGATTTTGCTGAGGCCGATGATTTTATCCTTGGGCTTGTAAATCACCGACACGGTCATGTTGTACATGAGCATGATGTGGTGCTCGCAGAAACTGAATATCGGAATATCGGACACCACCACATACGCCCCCTCGCGGTTGACGCATTCGTCATCGTCTTCGAAGGTCTTGGCATATTTCCGGGCGATTTCGGCATTGGTGTAGTTCATGCCCCGAAACAATTCTTCGTACATCCGCGCCACGCGCACGGGCGTTTCGCGCAAACCTTCGCGCTCGGGGTCTTCGCCCAGCGCCACCAATATCTCGCGTACATGGTACGCTATTTTTTCCTGATCGATCATACGCCTCTTTTTTGAATGTCCCAAATATATTTATGGAGTTGAAGTTGCAGTTTGACGCCGTTGAGCCTTTCGCGCGCCATGGCTTCGACCACCAGGGCCGGCGCAAAACGGTCGAACACCGTACTGAGAAAGACCTGGCAACGCTCGGTCAGCCGGTATTGGCGGATGATGAGCAAGGCCTTGTCGAGGTCGGCCTGGCTGGCAATGACAAACTTGTAAGCGTCGGCCGCGGTCACCGCCGCCAGATTGGGCAGGTACATGTGGGCCTCCATGCCGCTGTCGGGCAGCTTGTAATCGACCACAAAATGAATCCGCTCCGAAATCCGCAGGGGCTGTATCGGCAGCGAGCCGTTGGTTTCGATATGAATCTCGTAGTCGGACAACCGCGACAGCAAGCCGATCAGGCCCTTTTGCATCAACGGCTCGCCCCCGGTCAGCGTCACATGGCGCACGCCGGTCGATTGGACATAGGCGGCGATTTCGGCCGCCGACAGGTATTCGGTCTGGGGCTCCGTCTGCCAGGCATACGACGTGTCGCACCAGGCACAACGCAAGTTGCAGCCGGCAAACCGCACAAATACCGACAGGGCCCCCGCAGTAGGTCCTTCACCGTCGATACTGACGAATTTTTCTATCACCGGAAAGGAATTCATTCGCTATACACGCAACTGTTGGTGGGGGTTTCAAACAATTCGACCTCGCTGACAGGCAGGCCTTTGTCGCGGAGCATGCGGTACAGGTAGCGCGACATTTCTTCGACAGTCGGACGGGCCGGGAATAGCAGCACCGCAAAATCCGGACGTATCTGGAGCAAAGCGTCGGCCACGCGGCGGCCTTCCTGGTTGTCTTCGACCAGCAGTTTGTGGTCGAAATGCTCTTCGACCTCCTTCAACACTTTTTTGATATGGCTGAAATCTTCGACCATGCCCCGAAGATGGCCCTCGGTGTGCAATGCGTCTTGCGCGATTTTGACAATCAGGCGGTAACGGTGACCGTGAATGTTGGCACATTTGCCCAGGTAGCCGCTCAGGTAGTGGGCGGTGTCGAACTGGATTTCGTTTTTGATGACAAACATATACAAAAAAAATTATACAGGCTTCCCCGTATAATTTTTCGAACAGGATAAGCCTAGTTTTGTTTAACGACAGGATGGTCTTAACGAACTGTCGGGTGCAAAGTTACCGATATATTTGAAAAATAATGTATATTTGCGGTAGTTTTTGTCCATTTTGGGGACAAAAGTGTTTTTTTGACGCATAAAACATGATTATCAACCTGCTATTTGCCCTGGCGCTGCTGCTGCTTTTGCTGCTATCGGCCACCGTATCCGCCTCCGAGCTGGCGTATTTTTCGTTGAGCCCCGCCGATTTGGAGCAACTCGAAGACAGCGTAAGTTCGCGCGACAAACTGATTCTCAAGCTGCGCGCCAACCCCGACCGCCTGCTCTCCACGATTTTAATCGCCAACAACCTCGTCAACGTGGCCATCGTCATCCTGTCGTCGTACTTTCTCTACCGGCTCTTTGACTTCGAAGGACACCCGATGCTGCTGTTTTTGGTCGAAACCGTACTCATCACCTTTTTGCTCCTGCTCTTTGGCGAAAACCTGCCCAAAATCTACGCGTCGAACTACACGCTCCGGTTCGCCCGCATGTCGGCGCGCTTTCTGTTTGTGTGCGAAAAACTGTTGTGGCCGATTTCGTGGTTGCTGGTCAAACCCTCCAACCGCATTTCGCGCCTCGAAAAGCACAACACGGCCAACATCTCGATGGACGATTTGTCGCAAGCCTACGACCTTACGGCCGACACCATCGAAGAAGACAAGGAACTGCTCGAAGGCATCATCAAGTTCGGAAACATCAGCGCCGCCAGCGCCATGACCCCGCGGGTCGATGTGGTGTCGCTCGACATCACCGACAGTTTCAGCGAAGTGCTGCGCGTCATCAACACGGCCGGATACTCGCGTATCCCCGTATGCAAAGACGACCTCGACGAGATTCACGGAATCCTGTACATCAAAGACATTCTGGCCCACCTGCAGGAGGCCGATTTCCACTGGCAGTCGGTTATCCGCAAGGCCTACTATGTGCCGCAGACCAAGCACATCAACGTCTTGCTCGAGGATTTCCAGAAAAACAAAATCCACATCGCCGTCGTGGTCGATGAGTTTGGCGGTACCGCCGGCATCATCACCATGGAAGACATCTTGGAAGAGATTGTGGGCGACATCGACGACGAATACGACGACACCGACCACCACCTGTACGCCAAGTTGGGCGAAAACAACTACCTGTTCGACGCCAAAATCCTGCTGGCCGACTTTTTCAAAATCGAGGGCATCGACCGCAGCGATTTCGAAAAGAACATCGGCGACGCCGAAACCTTGGCCGGCCTGGTGCTCGAGTTGAAAAGCGAGATTCCGGAGCAGGAGGAAGTGTTCGACTTCAAGCGCTACCGGTTTACCATCGTATCGGCCGACAAACGCCGTATCAAAACCATCAAACTGACCATCCGACCGAATGAACCGACTGAATAACCTGCTGATTATCGGACTACTGGCCGCACTGTTGTGTGCCTGCTCGCGTCCCATTCCCAAACCTCGGGGCTATTTCCGCATCGAGCTCAAAGAAAAACAGTACGAGCGCTACGACGAGCACCAGCCGTACAGTTTCGAGTATCCGTCGAACATTTCGCGGGTGGTGCGCCAAAACGACCACCAAGACTGGTTCGACATCGCCTACCCCCGCTACAACGCCCGCATCTATTGCAGCTACATGCCGGTCAAAGGCAACCTGTACGAAGTCATCGAAGACTCGCGCGAGTTTGTTTACAAACACACGATCAAAGCCGACGCCATCACCGAGCGCCCCTACGAAAACCCGGAGGAGCAAATCTACGGCATTCTGTACGAAATCAAGGGCAACACCGCCTCGTCGGTGCAATTTGTGCTGACCGACAGCACCCGGCACTTCCTGCGCGGCGCCCTGTACTTCAACAACAAGCCCAACAAAGATTCGCTGGCACCAGTCATCGCCTACATGAAGGAAGACATCGTGCATCTGATGGAAACTACCCAATGGAAATAATCGCCGAATCCTCCGACAAACGCCTGCAATGGCAGTTGGCGCTTTTCGACGAATCGGCCGAAGAGCTGGCCACCCTGCTCGGTGACGCCGCTGCCGCCGACCGCCACTGGGTGTCGTCGCGACGCATCGAAGCCTACGGCGAGCGGCTGTTGCTCTGGCGGATGTTCCAGACGACGGTCGAACTGCTTCACCGCGACAACGGCGCGCCCTACCTGTCGGGCCGCTCCGAGCACATCAGCATTTCGCACAGCAAACGCTTCGTGGCGGTCGCCAGCCACCCCGCCCAGCCCGTGGGTATCGACGTGGAAGTCAACACCGACCGCGCGGCGCGCCTGAGCCAGCGCTTTATGAACGACGGCGAGCTGGCATCGGCCCCGGCCGATTGGCGGCTGCGCGAAAAAGCCCTGGCCGTCTGGTGTGCCAAAGAGGCGGCCTACAAGTGCCTGCCCGTCGAAGGCTGCGATTTCCGCAGCGACATGTGGGCCGACTTTGACGGCCGGAAGATCAGCGTCCGCTACCAAAAACGCCGCTTCGATTTCGACTGCCGGCTAACCCCCGACTACTGCCTCGTCGTGGGCACAGAGCGCCCAAATTCCGGCTAACGTCTCCGGATTGATATTTTTTTCAAAAAAACCTTCCGAAAATTTGGTGCGTATCAACAAAAGCACTATCTTTGCAACCGATTTGAGAAATCAATCACCAATGGTACGGTAGTTCAGTTGGTTAGAATGCCGCCCTGTCACGGCGGAGGTCGCGAGTTCGAGTCTCGTCCGCACCGCAAAAAAGCTTCAGAGAAATCTGAGGCTTTTTTGTTGTACATAGGCCACTACCCGCACAACGAGAACTCGCGACCGACACGCCTCCCCAAAGAGGAGGTCGGGAGGGTGCCCCACTATGATATCATTCCCTTTCAAAAAAAGAAGCGTCGAGCCGCTCGAGCTGCTCCATCATGGCCTGGTAGCCCAGGTTGAACAAATCGTCGAGCTTGCGCATGTCGAACGTGCCGAACTGCAGCGCCGACGGCGTTTCGACCAACACGTCACAGAGCTTGCGGTCTTCGAGCGTATTGGCCCGGAACATGAAATTGTAGGCGCGGTCGGCAATCCCCAAAAAGTTGCGTTTGTAGTTGTCGGGAACCAGCGGGCTGACGTTGATGCCGACCACACGGGCACAATCCTTGCGGATTTCCTTGACCGGAAAATTGCGGAACACCCCGCCATCGACATAATAGACGCCATCGATACGCGTCGGCATAAAAACGATGGGAACCGACGCCGAGGCCGCCACCCGCTCGGGCAACGAACCGCTATCAAAGACCACACTCTTGCCATGATCCAGGTCCGAGGCCAAAATCCGCACCGGAATGGGCAAATCCTCGAGGTTGGCGTACGGAATGAGCGTTTGTAGCAGTTTTTGGAATTTTTCGAGCGACAGAAACCCGGAGGTAGGCAGTGTCGGAGCCACAAAATCGTTGAAGGCCCGGCTTTTGAACACTTTGAGAATCTCGGCAGGCTTCATCCCGGCCGAGTACATGACGGCGGCAATGGCGCCGGCGCTGGTACCCGAAATCACTTGCGGCCGAAGGCCATACTCTTCCAGGGCTTTGAGTGCCCCCGCATGGGCAAGACCTTTGACGCCTCCCCCGCTCAAACTGTAGCCGAGCGTATATTTGACCGTTTTTTTCATCGTTATAAAATGCTGCACCTGCAAGCAGATGGAGTTACAAAGGTAAAAAATTGTACTTTTAGCCCAAACAAAAAGCAATAATATTTTGTTTGTTGCGAATTTCTTTTTACCTTTGTCGCCCGATTTGGAATCAAATAATTAAAAAACAAACAATATGAAAGAAGGTATCCATCCCGAAAACTATCGTCCGGTTGTATTCAAGGACATGTCTAATGGCGATATGTTCCTGTCGCGTTCGACCGCCGCTTCGAAAGAAACCGTTGAATTCGAAGGCGAAACCTATCCTGTCATCAAATTGGATATTTCGAACACTTCGCACCCGTTCTACACCGGCAAATCGACCTTGGTTGACACCGCAGGTCGCGTTGACAAATTCAACTCGCGCTACAAGAGAAACAAATAAGATATTCTCTTTCAATCATTTAAATCCTCCGGAAATCCCTTTCGGAGGATTTTTATTCTCTATCTGCCATGAAAGTCATCCTCACCGAAAAACCGTCCGTCGCCAAAGACATTGCCCGCGTGCTGCAAATCACGGGCAAAAAAGACGGGTATCTGGAAGGGCGGGGATGCCAAATCACCTGGGCGTTCGGACACCTGATTGAGTTGGCCAAGCCGGATCACTACGGTTACAAGCAATGGAACCTGCAAGACCTGCCCATCGTGCCGCAAACGTTCGTTTACCTGCCTACGGGCGACGAGGGCGCCAAAAAACAGCTCAACACCATCGTCACCCTGTTTCGCGACGCCGAAGAAATCATCTGCGCCACCGACGCCGGCCGCGAAGGCGAAGCCATTTTCCGCTACATCTACAACGAAAGCAAGTGCAACAAGCCCTTCAGACGGCTGTGGATTTCGTCGATGACCGATGCGGCCATTCTCGACGGATTCAAGAACCTGAAACCGGGGGCCGAATACGACGACCTCTACGCTTCGGCCCGCGCCCGCAACGAGGCCGACTGGCTGGTCGGCATGAATGCGTCGCGCGCCCTGACGCTCGGCAGCAACTCGCGCACGGCGCTGTCGCTGGGCCGCGTGCAGACCCCCACATTGGCCTTGATCTGCAAGCGCTACCTCGAGCACGAAGCCTTCGTGCCCTCGGCCTTCTACACCCTGCAAGCCACGCTTAGCTACGGCGGGCAAAGCTTCAAGGCACGCAGCGCCGAGCGCTTTCAAGACCGCACTCAGGCCGAGGCCCTGCTGGCACAAATCGGCGCTCAGGTCCAGACCATCGACAAGCAAAAGAAAGTCAAAACCGAAAAGGCGCCGCTACCCTACGACCTGACTTCGCTGCAAGCCGACGCCAACCGTCGCTACGGGTTCAGCGCCCAACGCACGCTCGACCTCATGCAAGGCCTCTACGAGCGCTACAAGGTGCTGACCTACCCGCGTACCGGCAGCCGCTACCTGGGCGACGACATGGTGGCCGACCTCAAAAAACAGGTGCCGCTGCTGGCGGGGCTGCCTTACGGCGAAAAACTGAAGCCCGCCCTCGACACCCTGGCCCAGAAAGGGTTGAACAAGGCCCCGTTCGACAGCAAAAAGCTGACCGACCACCATGCCATCATCCCGACGTTTCACGGCATCGACAAAATCGGCATGCTGCCGGCCGACGAGCGCAAAATCTTCGACATGGTGTGCCTGCAACTGCTGATGGCCCTGCTGCCGCCTTGCAAGAAAGAGGTGCTGACCTACAAATTCGACTATGCCGAAGGCCGCGAGCCGCTGACCTCGGTCGGATCCAAAATACAAACCGCCGGCTGGCGCCTGCTGCAGATGACCGACGACAAAAGCGAAACCGACGACGAGGAGGACGACAGCCAGCTGCTGCCCGACATCCCCAAAAACGCCCCTGTCGATGTCGAAGGCAAGGAAATCAAGGAAGGCATGACCAAGAAACCGCCGCTACTGACCGAGGCCTCGCTGCTCAAAAGCATGGAGACCGCCGGCCGCCAACTCACTGACCCCGAAGCGGTGGAGGCCATGAAAGACTGCGGATTGGGCACACCGGCCACCCGGGCATCGATCATCGAAACCCTGTTCAAGCGCAAATTCATCATCAGCGACAAAAAGAAACTGCTCCCCACCCCACTGGGGCTGCAAATCTACCAACTGACCAAAGACGCACCGATCGGCAACCCCGCCATGACCGGCGATTGGGAGCGCAAACTCAACCTCATGGCCGTGCACAAATACGACAGCCGGCAGTTTGCCAACGAAATCATCGAATTCACCCGCGCCGAAGTCGAGCGTCTCATCCAAACGAGCGGTCAGATCAAAACCGGACAGGCCTCCGACTACTGTTGTCCGCTATGCGGCAACCGCCTGCGCGAAAACGAAAAGGCATACGGCTGCAGCCGGCGCAATCCCGACTGCAACTTTGTGATATGGAAACAAATCGGAGGCGTCGGCATCGACTTGGAGCAGCTGGGCAAAATTGTCAGCCGCGGCTATTCCGACCGGCTTAGCGGATTCACCGGCAAGGAAGGCAAAAAATTCGACGCCCGCATCGGCTACGACCCGGAGACCGGCCGTTCGCGCTACGTGTTCAACCCCGTCATCGGACACTGCCCGACTTGCGGCAAAGACGTTGTCGAAGGCATGCGCGGCTACGGCTGCATGGGCTACAAAGAAGGCTGCAAATTCGTGGTTTGGAAAGAGATTTCGGGCCGCAGCATCGACATCGAAACCGCACAGCAACTGCTCAAAGACGGCCAGACGCCTGTTCTCGACGGCTTTACGAGCCGCGACGGCAAGCCGTTCAGCGCCGCACTCCGGATCAAAGACGGCCAGGTGCAGTTCGTTTTTGCCGAGCGCCAGGGCGACCAAGCGCCGCCTACTTCTGCAACAGACGGCCAATAATCTGGGGATACCACTCGTACTCGAGGGCGTGTACCTTTTGGGCCACGTCTTCGGGCGAATCGGCCGGCAGCACCGGGCATTTGGCCTGGAAGATGATCTGCCCGGCATCGTACTCGTTGTTGATGTAGTGGATGGTAATGCCCGACTCGGTTTCGCCGGCGGCCACCACCGCTTCGTGCACATGGTTGCCGTGCATGCCCTTGCCGCCGAACTTGGGCAGCAACGCCGGGTGGATGTTGACGATTTTGTTGGGGAACGCCTCAATCAGTTCGTCGCACACCTTGAGCATGTAGCCTGCCAGCACGACAAACCCGATGCCGCGGCCCTGCAAAAAGCGCAGCACCGTACCGTCGTTAAATTCGGCCTTCGGAAAGAAAAACGAAGGCACGCCGGCCTGTTTGGCACGTTCGTGAACATAGGCATCGGCCTTGTTACTCAACACACAATCGACACAAACTTGCTGATTGCCAGCGAAATAACGGATAATATTCTCGGCGTTCGTTCCAGAACCCGAAGCAAAAATCGCAACTCTTACCATAATTTTCCGATGTTTTCGGGGATTTGGCCCCGTTTGGACTACAAAGGTAAAACAAAGTTTGACAACTAAAAAGTTATCAACACCACGCCAATCTGCAACCACTTATCACTCAACCGATTAAAACGTAATTTTTTCTCAAAAAACGGAATTTTCAATTTTACGCCCTGTCTCGAAAATGTGTTTTTTAACATAAAACGGCGTCAGTCTCGACAAAAAGACTTATCTTTGCAGCGCAAAAAACTGAATTATTAACCAAATTTTTAAGTTATGTCAGAAGTAGCAGCAAAAGTAAAAGCAATTATCGTCGAGAAATTGGGCGTTGAAGAATCTGAAGTGGTTGCAACCGCCAGCTTCACCAACGACCTCGGAGCCGACTCGCTGGACACGGTTGAAATGATCATGGAATTCGAGAAAGAATTCGGTGTAACGATTCCTGACGAAGAAGCTGAGAAAATCTCAACGGTGGGCGATGCCATCGCTTTCATCGAAGCTAATTGCAAATAACACCAAACCCTCCTTTATGGAATTAAAAAGGGTTGTAGTAACAGGTTTAGGCGCACTTACCCCCATAGGCAACGACGTTGCCAGTTTCTGGGAGTCATTGCTCAAGGGGGTAAGCGGAGCCGGACCGATTACGCGTTTCGACGCAGAAAAATACAAGACCAGATTCGCCTGCGAGGTCAAAAACTTTGATCCGAACGAGCACTTCGACCGCAAAGAGGTGCGCAAACTGGATTTGGTCAGTCAATTCGCCATAGTCGCTGCACGCCAAGCCATCGCCGACGCAGGTTTTGATCTCGAAAAAGAAGATCTCGACCGTATCGGTGTTATCTACGGTATCGGCATCGGTGGCATCGGTTCGATGGAAAGAGACATCATCGAACATGCCAAAGGCGACGGACCCCCGCGGTTCAATCCCTTCTACATCACCAAAATGATTTCGGACATCGTGCCCGGCATGATTTCGATGGAATTCGGTTTCCGCGGCCCCAACTATGTCACCACTTCGGCCTGTGCCTCCAGCACCACGGCCATCTCCAACGCCTTCGACCTCATCCGCATGGGCAAAGCCAATGTCATTGTCACCGGAGGGTCCGAAGCCGCCATCACCATGAGCGGTGTGGGTGGATTCAACTCCATGCACGCCCTTTCGACCCGCAACGACAGCCCCGAAACGGCTTCGCGTCCGTTCAGCGCCTCGCGCGACGGTTTTGTCATGGGCGAAGGCTCCGGCTCGCTGGTATTGGAGGAATTGGAGCATGCCAAGGCCCGCGGTGCCAAAATCTATGCCGAAATCATCGGTAGCGGCGCCTCTGCCGACGCCTACCACATCACTGCCAGCCACCCCGAAGGATTGGGTGCCATTCTGGTAATGAAAAACGCACTGGCAGATGCCGGCATCGCCCCCGATGCGGTGGATTACATCAACGTACACGGAACTTCGACCCCGGTGGGCGACGTTTCGGAGTTAAAAGCCATCAAACAGGTGTTTGGCGACCATGCCTACAAACTCAACATCAGTTCGACCAAGTCGATGACCGGTCACTTGTTGGGGGCTACGGGAGCAATCGAAGCCATCGCCTCGGTATTGTCGGTAAAGAACGACATTGTTCCGCCGACCATCAACTTTACCGGCGAAGAAGATGAAAACATCGATTACAAACTCAACTTCACCTTTGGTTCTCCCCAAAAACGCGTGGTGGACGTAGCCTTGTCCAACACCTTTGGATTCGGCGGTCACAACGCTGCCATTTTGGTCAGAAAATACAAAGGGCAATGAGCGTAACCGATTTCCTTAATAAGCATTTAGGTGGCATCTTTCGAAAGAAAGACGCCACCTATGCTTTTTTAACGGAAATCTTGGGCTTCGCCCCGAAAAACATCGAAATCTACAAAACCGCCTGCATCCACCGCTCGTCGGGCATCAAGGACGCCAACGGACACGTCATCAACAACGAACGCCTCGAGTTTTTGGGCGACTCGGTCCTGAGCACCGTCACCGCCGACCTGCTCTACAAGATGTTTCCCGAAAAGGACGAAGGCGAGCTGACCAGCATCCGCTCGAAGCTGGTTAAGCGCGAGACGCTCGACAACCTCGCCCTCAAACTCGGGCTCAACAAGCTGGTGGTCGCCTCGCAAAAGTACGATTTGGCCAACGGACCGAAGGTGCATATCGGCGGCAATGCCTTCGAAGCCCTCATCGGCGCCATCTACATCGACTTGGGCTACACGGCCTGCCTGCGGTTTGTTCAAGGCCTGTCCGACCGCAAGCTGCTCGACTTTACCCGCGCCAGCAGCGAAGAGAGCAACTTCAAGTCGAAGCTCATCGAGTGGGCGCAGCAAAACAAATACACCTACGACTTCAGACTGGTCGATGCGGTCGTCAACAAACAAAACAACACCACGATGTTCAAGACCGAAGTCTTCGTCGAAGACCAGATGTTGGGCACCGGCGTGGGATTCAGTAAAAAACAATCGCAACAGGAAGCGGCCAAACAGGCCTGCGACTCGATCAGTCGCGGCTTATTTGTCGCTCCGATACCGGCAGAGCTATGAAACAGACAAACGAACCTTTTCATTTGGGAACGCTGATTGACCGTCAGGCCGACAAATACGGGCATCGGGCTCAGCTCTACTTCAAAAACGAGAAGCGCGACAAGTGGCAAAGCCTCTCGTGGTACCGCATGGCCAAGCATGTCAACGCCTTGGCCGGAGCCATGATTGAGAAAGGCTTGGAAGAAGGCGGACGCGTCGGATTCTTCGCCCAGAACTGTCCCGAGATCATCGTGGGCGATTTGGCCGCCATCAAGGCGCATGCCACCACCATTCCGCTCTACGCCACCTCGACCCTCGAACAGGCCGAATACATCGTCAACAACGCCAAAATCAGCCTGCTGTTTGTGGGCGAGCAGTCGCACTACAACATTGCGCTCGGCTTGTTGGAGCGTTGTCCTTCGCTGCAGTGGATCATTGCCATCGACGACGACATTCAGATTCAGGAGCGCAAAACCATCCGCTACAACCAGCTGCTCGCCTTGGGCGACGTGGCGCCGCATACCGACGACATCGCCGCACGCCGCGACCACCTGTCGCAAGACGACCTCATCAGCATCCTCTACACTTCGGGCACGACGGGAACGCCCAAGGGCGTGATGCTCCACCAATGGAACTACACCGAGTGCATGCGCATCCACAACGAGCGTCTGGCCGTCACCAACGACCACGACAAGGTGTTGTGCTTCTTGCCGCTGACGCACATTTTGGAACGTGCCTGGTGCTATTTCTGTCTGCAACGGGGCATTCCCATCTACATCAACAAACGCCCCACCGAAATCCAGAAAACGATTTTGGAAGTGCGTCCGAGCCTGATGTGCGCCGTTCCCCGCTTTTGGGAAAAGGTCTATGCCGCCATCAACAAAAAAATCGAGGCGTTTCCGCCGATCACCCGTTCGTTTGCCCGCAACTGCATCAAAACCGGCAACCGCTACCAGGAATACCGCCGCAACAACCAACGCGTTCCGACCGGCCTGCGC
>JAGCZK010000071.1 GCA_017960065.1 Paludibacteraceae bacterium | reverse complement strand
GATGTGCTGGTGTACGCCGCCCGTCCGGGACACCGTTACGGCCATGCGGTGCTGGTGGCCGACGTGGCCCGCAACCGCCGCGGCGGTGTGATGGTCATGGTTGTCGAGGGCAATACGCCTGCCCGCGAGATTCATGTGGTGCGCAATCCGCTCCATCCCATCCGTTCGCCTTGGTTCTCGCTTTCGTCCGACGACGATGTGTTTGTCATCGCTCCTTTCGTGTTCTGTCCCGACGAATTGAAAACTTGGAAATCCTTAAAATGATTTGATATGCCGACCCCTCAACAACTCCATTACGAACATTTGGGCCAGACGGTAGTCAAAGCCCTGAAGTCGCGTCATTTCGACGCCTATTACTGTCCCGACCGTGCGGCAGCCGCCCAGCTGATCCAACAACTGATTCCTCAAGACGACACCGTCGCTTGGGGCGGTTCGATGACCATCGAGGCGCTCGGGCTGGTCGATTGGGTGCGGGCCAACCGCCGGGTGATCGACCGCGACAAGGCCGCTACCCGCGAAGAAAAGCTCGAACTGATGCGCCAGTCGCTGCTGTGCGACACCTACCTGATGAGTTCCAATGCGGTTTCGGCCGACGGCCAGCTGTACAATATCGACGCTAACGGCAACCGGGTGGCGGCCCTGACCTTCGGGCCCAAACAAGTGATTGTGGCGGTGGGGATGAACAAGGTGGTGCCGACCCTGGAAGAAGCCGTATCGCGCGCCCGCAACACAGCGGCTCCGGTCAACGTGGCCCGTTTTGGGCTGCAGACCCCCTGTGCCGCGCAAGGGCTGTGTGCAGACTGCAAGTCGCCCCAAAGCATTTGCTGCTCGTTTGTGCGCACCCGCCTGTGCAATGTCGCCGGCCGCATCAAAGTCGTCCTGATAGGCGAAGACCTCGGCTTCTAAACCGGAAATCCGGGAGCGTTCTGATTTGAAGATTTGATCTGGAAACTTATAAAAAAAAGGTTGTTCCCATTCAGGAGCAGCCTTTTTTATGGAAGTCGGATTGACTTACTTGCTCAAAGCCAACGCCACATTTACGGCGCAGGCTACGGTGCAACCTACCATCGGGTTGTTGCCGATGCCCAGGAAGCCCATCATTTCAACGTGGGCGGGAACCGACGACGAACCGGCGAACTGAGCGTCGCTGTGCATACGTCCGAGGGTGTCGGTCATGCCGTACGAAGCCGGGCCTGCAGCCATGTTGTCGGGGTGCAGGGTACGGCCGGTACCACCACCTGAAGCCACCGAGAAGTAGGGCTTGCCGGCCAGGATACGTTCTTTCTTGTACGTACCGGCTACCGGGTGTTGGAAACGGGTCGGGTTGGTCGAGTTACCCGTAATCGAAACATCGACGTTCTCTTTCCAGAGGATGGCAACGCCTTCGCGTACGTCATCGGCGCCATAGCATTTCACTTTGGCACGGGGACCGTTGCTGTAAGCTTTTTCTTTCACTACTTTGAGCTCGCCGGTGTAGTAGTCGAATTCGGTTTGCACATAGGTGAAACCGTTGATACGGCTGATGATCATGGCGGCGTCTTTGCCCAAGCCGTTCAAAATGCAGCGCAAGGGGTTTTTACGCACCTTGTTGGCCATTTCGGCGATTTTGATGGCACCTTCGGCAGCGGCGAACGATTCGTGGCCGGCCAGGAAGGCGAAGCATTGGGTTTCCTCGCGGAGCAGACGGGCGGCCAGGTTGCCGTGGCCCAAACCTACTTTGCGGTCGTCGGCTACCGATCCGGGGATGCAGAATGCCTGCAGGCCGATACCGATGGCTTCGGCAGCGTCAGCAGCGTTTTTGCAGCCTTTCTTGATGGCGATGGCCGTACCTACAACGTAGGCCCATTTGGCGTTTTCGAAACAAATCATCTGCGTTTCTTCGCAGGTTTTGTAAGGATCCAAACCGTATTTCTCGCAAAGCTCGTTGGCTTCTTCGATCGATTTGATACCGTTAGCGTTGAGGGCGGCGAGAATTTGTTTCTCGCGACGGTCTTGGCTTTCAAATTTTACTTCTCTAATCATAGTTCGGGTCCTCCTTATTCTTTGCGTGGATCAATCGATTTAACTGCCCCTTGTTCGGGTTTGGTGCGGCCGTAGGTGCCGGTTACGCTCTTGAGCGCTTCGTCGGCGGCCATCCCTTTCTTGATGGCGTCCATGAACTTGCCCATGTGGACGAACTCGTAACCGCAGACTTCGTTGTCTTCGTCGAGGAACATCTTGGTGATGTAGCCCTCGGTCAGTTGCAGGTAGCGCGGACCTTTTTTCTTGGTGCTGAACAACGTACCCGTCTGGCTGATCAAACCTTTGCCCAAGTCTTCCAAGCCAGCGCCTACCATCAGACCGCCTTCAGAGAAAGCGGATTGGGTACGGCCGTAAACGATTTGCAGGAACAACTCGCGCATGGCGGTGTTGATGGCGTCGCAAACCAAGTCGGTGTTCAAGGCTTCGAGCAGGGTTTTGCCCGGCAGGATTTCGGAGGCCATGGCGGCCGAGTGGGTCATGCCCGAGCAGCCGATGGTTTCCACCAGGGCTTCTTCGATGATGCCGTCTTTGACATTGAGCGTCAGTTTGCAGGCGCCTTGGTGGGGAGCGCACCAACCGATACCGTGGGTCAGGCCCGAAATGTCCTTAATCTCTTTTGCTTTCACCCATTTTCCTTCTTCGGGAATGGGGGCGGGGCCGTGGTTCGGGCCCTTCTTTACAACACACATGTGTTCTACTTCGTGTGAATAAATCATTTGGCGTAAATTTATAAAGTGAATATTCTTATTCGGTCTGGTTTCAAATATCAAGCTCACAAAGGTAAGGTTTTTTGCCGAAAAAGCAAGCGTGTAATTTCGAATAATCCATTCGAATCGTTTGATTTTTTTTGCTATCTTTGCAGAAATGTAAATCCGGTTTCTCATGAAAAGAAAATTCAGCCATTTGTGGATGGCCCTGCTGGCCATGCTGGGCTTGGGCTCATGCAAGTCGCAGGCGCTGTCGGAACCCGCTCCCGGACCCGACGAACAGACGCCGGTGGAGCAAAAGTCCCAAACGAAAGACCGTCAGGAAGCCGACGACCAGGAACCGGAAATCCGTTTTCCGGGCGGCCGCATGATCTGCCTGTACGGACCTCCACCTGCGCAATACCGCAAAATGCAGGATGAGGATAACACCGAAGAAAAATAATCCTCTATGGCGACTCCGAATAACAAACCCGGCCTGAAGCAACGCGTTGCGCTGGAACTCGACCGGGTGCTTCGCCACCATCTGGTGGAGGAGCACCCCTTGCAACAGTTGTTTTGGGAGTGTACGCTGCGATGCGGACTGTCGTGCCGGCACTGTGGCAGCGACTGCAAGACGGAGGCCCTTCATCCCGACATGCCCAAAGAAGATTTTCTGCGGGTGCTCGACCGTATCAAAGACAAGCTCGACCCGCACCATTGCATGATTATCTTTTCGGGCGGCGAGCCGCTGATGCGCAAAGATTTGGAGGAGTGCGGCCTCGAAGTGTACCGGCGGGGCTTCCCGTGGGGAATGGTCACCAACGGCATGCTGCTCACCGAAGAGCGGTTCAAGTCGCTCGTTAAATCGGGCCTGCGCAGTATCACGGTCAGCTTTGACGGGTTTGAAGAAGACCATAACTGGATGCGGGGCAATCCGAAGAGCTTCGAAAACGCCCTGCGCGCCATCGGGCTCTTTACGCGCACCAAAAACCTGACTTGGGACATCGTGACTTGTGTCAACCAACGCAATATCAAGCGTTTGGACGAATTTGCCGACTACCTGGTGTCGATTGGAGTGAAGCGGTGGCGCCTGGCCACGATTTTCCCGGCCGGGCGAGCGGCCGGCGACCCCGAACTGCAGATTTCGCAGGAGCAGTACCGCCAGGTGCTCGACCTGATTGTCCGTCTGCGCGAGGAAGGTAAAATCCATGCAAGCTTTGCCTGCGAAGGCTTTTTAGGAGGCTACGAAGGCAAGGTGCGCGATTACCTGTACCGATGTGCGGCGGGGGTGACGGTCGCTTCTATCCGTATCGATGGCTCGATTTCGGGCTGTACGAGTGTCCGCGGGCGTTTCGACCAAGGCAATATCTATCAGGATGATTTTTGGGAGGTGTGGCAAAACCGTTTCCAAGAGTTTCGCGACCGCTCCTGGGCCAAGCAGGGGGCATGCGCCGACTGCAAATTCTTCCGCTATTGTGAAGGCAACGGCATGCACCTTTACGACGACGACCGGCATCTGGCCAAATGCAACCTGCCGTATCCGCCGTTTGCCGTCGGATAGCATACCGCGGAATAACCGCCAGCGCCGAATCGGATTTTTTTGATTATATTTGCAGAAACGAAATAACAAACAACCGAATTATTCAATATAGAAATAGAATTTAACTGACATATTAACAAAGCATTAGCTATTATTCTTGTCCGAATCAAAAGCCTCGCAAACTGATGATTCATTTGTCAGAAAAAGCTAATCCACGGGAGTTGTTCGCTCTCGTTTCCACCGATGAGTTGATGCTCATACCAAATAGGTGTGGGTTGGACTATGGTGGAAACGGGGTTCTTGCGAGGCTCCTCGTGGACAAGATAGAAAGGCTCACACCTTTCTTTTATCCTTCTGATTGTGAGATTGATAGCATTGCACAAATACTATCAATCGAAATGGCAAAAAGTTTTAGAGAGGCGAAGGTTGCCAAGAAAGACGAATTCTATACGCAACTTCCTGACATAGAAAACGAATTACGGCATTACAAAGAACACTTCAAAGATAAAGTAGTGCTGTGCAATTGCGATGACCCACGCGTAAGCAACTTCTTCCACTATTTTAGTCATAACTTTGAGCAACTCGGGCTCAAAAAACTCATTACCACTTGTTACAAAAGTCAGGAACGCGACCTTTTCAGCCAAAACAACTCTGAGCGTGCCATTTGGCTGGAATATACGGGCGACAAAAACAACAATCGGGTGCCCGACCCCGAAGAAATCGGCATTCATTACTTTAATGGTGATGGCGATTTTCGCTCTGCAGAATGCGTCGAACTGCTCAAACAAGCTGACATCGTGGTAACTAATCCGCCGTTCTCTCTGTTCCGTGAATATGTAGCGCAATTGATGAAATATGAAAAGAAATTTGTGATTGTTGGTCATCAGAATGCCATCACCTACAAAGAAATATTTCCACTTATAAAAGCTAATAGAATTTGGCTTGGTTATGGTTTTAAAGGTGGAGCGGGTCACTTTATCAGCAAATACACCGACATTGCAACCGCAGGTGACCATCGTGAAGGGATGATTCGTGTTTCTGGTGTCAACTGGTTTACAAACCTTGAAATACAAAAACGTCATGAAGATTTGATACTTTTCAAACGATATGCTCCTGAAGAATTTCCATACTACGACAATTATGATGCAATTAATGTTGATAAAACTTCCGATATACCTATGGATTATGATGGTGTGATGGGCGTGCCTATCACATTTTTGGATAAATACAATCCTGAACAGTTTGAGATTGTGAAATTTAGAAAAGGAAACGATGATAAAGATTTATCTGTAAATGGAAAGTGTCCTTATTTTCGTATACTTATCCGTCGCCGCCAAAAAACCGAAGAAAGAATCCCCATGGCGGCCGAGCCTGGGGCGAAATACGGCAAAGAATAACCTAAAAATCAAGATATTATGAAGATCAAGTGTTTTTATTTGATTGTTGGAGCGGTTGTGCTGCTTTTGGCTTCTTGTGGTCGTACAATTACCGAAGAAGAAGCAAAAAAAGTCGTGTTGGATGGCGAGAACGACCGGTTGCCACTCGTAGTACAGTCGCTTTCTGATGTGGAATCGATTGTTATAGACAGCATGCGAATCCGAGTAAAGGACGAACCTATGAGTGGATATCTTTATACGACGTGGGAATATACGGTTACAACATCCTACTATCCTAAGAAGCGGGTGGAAAAAAGGAAGAAGAATATTATCGTGGAGGTTGACAGTATCCGTCAAAGCGAAGGTCATCAGGGATATATCGAATGGTTGACCCGTTGGGACGAGGCTTATAAAGTAATCATATTTGACATGTATTAACCCCTATACAATTGATTATGAAAATAGAACTTCACAAAATCACTGTCCGCGACTTGACCAACGGATATGCCGACAATAACGAAAACGGCGTGGTGGCCTTTGGTGGCAAACTGGATGTGCGCCCACCATATCAACGCGAGTTTGTTTATAAGGAAACCCAGCGCAATGCCGTGATTGATACCCTTACGCAGGGCTTCCCGCTCAATGTGATGTATTGGGCCGTACGCGAAGACGGCTCGTACGAAATCATCGATGGACAGCAACGCACCATCAGTATCTGTCAGTATGTAAATGGCGATTTCGCTTTTGATATGCGGTATTTCCACAATTTGCAAGACGATGAAAAGGAACAGATCCTCAACTACGAATTGCAGGTATATATCTGTAGCGGAACCGACAGCGAGAAACTGAAATGGTTCAAGACCATAAATATTGCAGGCGAAGAACTGACCAATCAAGAACTGCGCAATGCTGTGTATGCCGGAAGTTGGGTGAGTGATGACAAACGATATTTCAGCAAAACAGGTGCACCGGCTGCAAGGATTGGTGGCGATTAGCTTAGGGGTT
>JAGCZK010000070.1 GCA_017960065.1 Paludibacteraceae bacterium | reverse complement strand
TTGCCTTGCTGATGGGTTTGGTAACCGCCCTGGCCGTTATGTATGTGGCGCTGCAATGGTCGGAGGGAATTGAAAAGTTAAAAGACTATGTTCCCGAAGAGATTGAAAACATCGACGAAGACATTATGGCCACCCAACGCGAAGAACTACCGGAACCGCCCAAACCTGAAGTAAAAATCGAGCAGTTGCCGCAAGAGTTTGTCGCTACCGAAGAAGAGGTGGACACCCATCCCGACTTCACCTCTGAAGCCACCGACGAAGGTGTGCAGCTACAACAAACCATCCAAACTCCCACCGAAGAGGAAGATCCAGAAGAAACGCCTCTACTGATTGTGGAGAAAATGCCCGAATTTCCGGGAGGTGAAGCTGCGATGCGTAAGTTCATCGCATCCAACCTGCGCTACCCTGCCGCCTGCGCCGAAACCGGTATCCAGGGCCGCGTAGTCTGCCAGTTTGTGGTCAACAAAGACGGTAAAATCGTCGATGTCGAAGTCATCAAAAAAGTTCACCCCGACTTGGATGCCGAAGCTGTACGCGTCATCAAGAAGATGCCGGCATGGACTCCGGGCAGACAAGGCGGCAAAGCGGTTCGCGTAAAATACAACGTGCCGATCCGATTCAAATTATAAGCAATATCGCTAACCAACACCTAAAAAAGCCTCGCCTTCTATCACGAGGCTTTTTTGTTACAGCCAATGGAAGAAGCGCAAACACTCGAACGAGCCATTCTGGTCGGGTTGGTCACCCCCCAGCAGAATGAACGGAAAGCCAAGGAATACCTCGACGAACTGGCTTTTTTGGCCGACACCGCCGGAGCGGTGGTTGTCCGCAGCTTTTTGCAACACACCGACTATGCTAACTCCAAAACCTTTGTCGGAAGCGGCAAACTTGACGAACTGGCCCTGTATGTTTCGGAGAACGACATTCACCTGGCCATCTTCGACGACGAGTTGAGCCCCGCCCAACTCAAAAATATCGAGGCCGTCCTGAAAATCAAGGTGTTGGACCGCACCAACCTGATTCTGGACATCTTTGCCAGCCGGGCACAGACAGCCCACGCCAAAAAACAGGTGGAACTGGCACAGCTGCAATACCTGCTTCCGCGACTGACCCGTATGTGGACTCACCTCGAGCGCCAACGCGGCGGTATCGGTATGCGCGGCCCGGGCGAAACCCAGATCGAAACCGACCGACGCATTATCCTGCGCCGCATTTCGCTGCTGAAAGAAGACCTGGCCGACATCGACAACCAAAAAAGCATCCAGCGCAAAAACCGCGGCAAACTGGTCCGCGTCGCCCTGGTCGGCTACACCAACGTCGGCAAATCGACCCTCATGAACCTGATTAGCAAATCGGATGTCTTTGCCGAAAACAAACTCTTCGCCACACTCGACACCACGGTGCGCAAAGTGGTCATCAAGAACCTGCCGTTTTTGCTGACCGACACGGTCGGGTTTATCCGAAAACTGCCCCACGGGCTGGTCGAATCGTTCAAATCCACCCTCGACGAGGTGCGCGAAGCCGACATCCTGCTCCACGTCGTGGACATTTCGCACCCGGCGTTCGAAGAGCAGATCGAGGTGGTCAACCGCACCCTGGCCGAGATTGACAAGCAGGAGAAACCGCAAATCGTGGTGTTCAACAAAATCGACGCCTTCCGCTACGAGCCCAAAGCGGCCGACGACTTGAGTCCGGTAACGCGCGAGAACCTGTCGCTCGACGACCTCAAACGCACCTGGATGGCCAAATTAGGCGACAAATGCCTGTTTATTTCGGCCAAAGACAAAACCAATATCGAAGAATTTAAAAACTGCGTGTACGAAAACGTAAAAGCCATACACACGGCACGTTTCCCGTACAATGATTTCTTATATGAGCTGTACGACGATGAGCAAAACGACTGATTACCGGGCACTTACCCCGGCCGAAATCCAAGAGTTGGAAAACCGGTCATGCACCTGCGACCGCTGGTCGGAAGTCATGGTTGGCGAAGGTTTTTCGCCCATTCACTTCAAACACGTCCACTTTTCGGGCAAAATCCGGCTGGGACGTTTCGATACCGAATACGAACTCGAAGGCGGCGTCAAACGGCACGCGGGCATCTACCATGCCTGCCTGCACAACTGCACCGTACACGACAACGTGTTTATCTGCAAGGTGCTCCGCTACATCGCCAACTACGAAATCGGCGCCGACAGCTACATCGAAAACGTCGAACTGCTGGCCACCACCGAAGCCAGTTGTTTCGGTAACGGCACCGAGGTGGCCGTGCTCAACGAAACGGGCGGCCGCGAAATCCGCATCTACGACCACCTGTCGTCGCATGTGGCCTACATCCTGGCCATGTACCGCCACCGTACCGCCACCATCGACCGCATCAACCGCTTCATTACCGACTACTGCGAAAGCATCCGGTCGGCCGTCGGGAAAATCGGCCAACACGTCACCATTGTCAATTGCGGCACTATCAAGAACCTCAAGGTCGGCGACCACACCCGCATCGAAGGCGCCAACCTGCTTGTCAACGGCAGCATCAACAGCAATGCAAGCGATCCTATATATATAGGTGAAGGAGTAATTGCCAAGAACTTCATTTTTTCGTCGGGCGCCCAAATCACCGACGCCTCGCTCGTCGAAAACTGTTTTATCGGGCAAGGCACCCAAATCGGCAAGCACTTTTCGATATACGACTCGCTCTACTTCTGCAACTGCCAAGGGTTCCACGGCGAGGCTTGTGCCATCTTCGGCGGCCCCTACACGGTGACCCACCACAAATCGAGCCTGCTCATCGCCGGCATGTTCTCGTTTTTGAACGCCGGTAGCGGTTCGAACCAGAGCAACCACATGTACAAGCTGGGCCCCATCCACCAGGGCGTTGTCGAGCGCGGTTCGAAAACCACCAGCGACTCGTACATCCTGTGGCCGGCCAAGGTCGGGCCGTTCTCGCTGGTCATGGGCCG
>JAGCZK010000069.1 GCA_017960065.1 Paludibacteraceae bacterium | reverse complement strand
TTGTTGCGCTACATGGCGCAAGGCTCAGTGTAATATGCTAAGGAATTGGGTTGGGAAAAGCCCCAAATCTGCTTGCACTTGGACCACGGCAACTCGTTCGAATTGTGCAAAAGCTGCGTAGACATGGGCTTCTCGTCGGTGATGATCGACGGTTCGGCACTGCCTTACGAAGAAAACATCGCCTTGACCAAGAAGGTGGTTGAATACGCTCACCAATTCGATGTTACTGTAGAAGGTGAATTGGGCGTGTTGGCCGGTGTTGAAGACGAAGTAGCCGCCGAGGCCAGCCACTATACCCAACCTTCCGAAGTGATTGATTTCGTAAGCCGTACGGGTGTTGACTCGTTGGCCATTTCGATTGGTACTTCGCACGGTGCCAACAAGTTCACTCCCGAACAATGCACCCGCGACGCCAACGGTATCCTGATTCCGCCCCCACTTCGTTTCGACATCCTGAAAGAAATCGAACAGAAATTGCCGGGATTCCCCATCGTATTGCACGGATCGTCTTCGGTTCCCCAAGAATACGTGGCCATCATCAACAAATTCGGTGGCAAACTGAAAGATGCCGTAGGTATCCCCGAATCGCAACTGCGCGAAGCTGCCAAGTCGGCCGTATGCAAAATCAACATCGACTCCGACGGCCGTTTGGCTATGACGGCTGCCATACGCCAGTTCTTCGTTGAGCAACCCGACAAGTTTGACCCGCGTCAATACCTCGGACCGGCCCGCGAAGAGCTCAAAAAACTCTATACCCACAAAGTGGTGAACGTATTGGGTAGCGCTGGCAAAGCCTAATTCCGAAATATTTAATAGAGAAAAGAAAGCGCAAGGTTTTTTCCTTGCGCTTTTTTTGTACCTTTGCGCCGTATGAAAAACAAACTCGTTTTTGCCGTATGGATGATGTGCCTGCTGTCCGCCTGCACCGAACCGTGGAGCATCGACCTCGACCAGGTGCAGCCGCGTCTGGTCATTACGGGTGCCTTGGGTACCGAGCCGGGTT
The DNA here is from genome assembly GCA_017960065.1 of Paludibacteraceae bacterium. Classification (GTDB taxonomy): domain Bacteria; phylum Bacteroidota; class Bacteroidia; order Bacteroidales; family Paludibacteraceae; genus Enterocola. The sequence continues at coordinate 5,900 of JAGCZK010000069.1, read as the reverse complement.
TGTACGAGATTTCGGTGACCCGTGCGGTCAACTATTTCAGTCCCGAAACCGAGTTGGGCGTCAGTGGGGCCGTCGTGACGATTGACGGCGTGGAGCTTACCGAAAACCCCGAGTCGCCCGGACGCTATCAGACCGTCGCTGATTTTGCGGCCGAAAGCGGCCACGAATACCGTCTCGAGGTGCGTCTGGATTTCGATGGCGATGGCGAAGACGAACTTTATACGGCGACGGCAGTCGCCCCTCAAACCGTGCCGCTGGGCGCCTTTTCGCTGATGCCGGTGTTGGATGACCCCAACCGTTACTTCCCGCTGTCGGCGGTCATCTATTTTATAGACCCGGTGGGCGACAACTACTACGGGGCCCGAATGCACTACATTGTCGGCGATTCGCTTTCGCAGTGGCGCAAGGTGAATTATTCCGATTCGCCCGACAAATGTGTCTTCAACCTGTTCGATTCGCGCGTCGAAGACGGCAGCCTGATTGCCTATCCCTGCTTTATGTTCGGCCGGCGGGTGACGCTGGCTCCCGGCGATACCCTGATGCTGTTTCCGACCGATACGGTCGAGTTGGAGCTCAACAACTACAGCCCCGATTATTACGAGTTTGTGCGCCAGTTGCGCGAGGCGGCCTCGGGCCAGAACCCGCTGTTTATGACCCCGGTGGGCCATTATACCGGCAACATCTCGGGCGGCGCGCTCGGAGCTTTCGGTGTCTATACCGCCTCTTCGCGCAGGCTGCCGATTTTGTATAAGAACCGTACTTGGACCAACAAGGAGTTGCGCGAGCGTTTTGGCGAGCGTGCCTTGGAACTTTATCCCGATAACGAAGACCCCGAATGAAACGACTGATTTTCCTTTTGGCATGGTTGGCTTTCGCTTCGGTTTCGGTCGGGGCGGTGGTGGTCGATGGGGTGCTGACGGATGTCGAAACCGGCGAGCCCCTGGTGGGGGCCTACATCTTCGTGACGGAGTTGTCGAGTGGTACGGTGACCGATGCCGACGGCTACTACCGGATCGAATTGCCCAAGCCGGGCACCTATACCATCCAACTGGATTATGTCGGTTATGAGCATCAGCAGTTTTCCGAGCAGATTCGTGCCGACAAAAAGTTGAACCTGTCGATGCGCGAGTCGCAGGAAATGCTCGGCGAAATCGTTCTCGAAGGCGAGTCGGGCCGCCGCTCGCTGTCGCAGCCGAATGTGGGGACTGAAAAGTTTACTGTGGCCCAGGTGCGCAAACTGCCGGCCTTTATGGGCGAGGTCGATGTGATCAAAGCCATTCAGCTGCTGCCGGGCGTGCAGGCCAGTTCCGAAGGCTCGTCGGCCTACAACGTGCGTGGCGGCTCGTCCGACCAAAACCTCGTTTTGCTCGATCAGGCGCCGGTGTACAACCCCTCGCATTTGTTGGGCTTTTTCTCTGTGTTCAATAATGACGTGGTCGATAATGCCGTGTTGTACAAGGGCGATATTCCGGCCATGTTTGGCGGCCGCTTGTCGTCGATGATGGAAGTGACGACCAAAGAAGACACCAAAGACCGGTTTTCGGGCCGGGGCGGCATCGGTTTGATTTCGTCGCGTTTGCAGCTCGAAGGCCCGTTGGTCAAAGACCACCTGTCGCTGTGGGCAGCCGGCCGGGTCTTTTATTCGGGGCTGTTGCTGCCGATGATGAAAAACCCCGGTCTGAAGCAGGCCCGGCTGACCTTTTACGATGTCAATGCCAAACTTTCGGCCCGTATCGATGACCATCACCGCCTGTCGTTGTCGGGATACACGGGGCAGGATTATTTTAAGTACCAGGCCCTGGGACGTTTCGATTATTCCAACAAGTCCGCCACGTTGCGCTGGTCGGCCAACTGGGATTCGTCGTTTGTCTCCAACACCTATCTGATCGGCAGTTGGTACGATTTTCAGGTGGCAGGGCAGCTGGCTGGATTGGAGGGCAGTTGGGTGGGCACCATCGCCGATTATGGCGCGCGTCAGGAGTTCGCCTGGATGCCCGACAGTCACAACAAGCTGAAAATCGGCTTGTCGAGCTCTTACAAAATTATCCATACGGGTTCGGCCGAGATGTATATGGATGAGGATTCGGAGCCGCTGGGCGTCGAGATTCCGCCCACTTCTTCGGTCGAGTCGGCCCTGTCGGTCGCCAACGAGCAGCATTATGGCCAGTGGACGTTCAAATACGGTCTGCGGGCCTCGCTTTTCAACAATCTGGATTCGGCCCAAAACCACTCGTACTATTGGCAACTCGAGCCCCGTGCCGCATTTGCCTGGCAGTTCCGCCACGACATGTCGCTCAAAGCCTCGTTCGCCCGTACCTCGCAATACCTGCATCAGGTCAAGACCACGACGGCCGGAACGCCGATGGACCTGTGGCGCTCGTCCAACCAAGTGCTCAAGCCCGGCATCTGCGACCAGGTTTCGGCCGGGTATGTGTGGAATTTTTACAAAGACCAGTTCCAGGTGAGCGGCGAGTTGTTTTACAAATGGCTGCAAAACCAGACCGACTTCCGCGATTACGCCTCCGTCTTTCTGAATTCGAACATCGACGAAGAGTTTTTGCAGGGGCGTGGCCGTGCGTTCGGAGCCGAACTGATGTTGCGCCGTGATGTCGGAAAACTTACCGGATGGGTGTCCTACACGTTTGTCCGCTCGTTCCTGACCATCGACGGCATTAACGATGGGCGCGAGTACAGCTCGTCGGCCGACCGGCCCCACAACATCACGCTGGTGCTCAATTACGACCTCCTGGGGTGGATCGACCTTGGCCTGACGTGGGTGTATTCGACCGGCCAGCCACTCACCGCACCCGAATCGCGGCTGGTGATTTCGGACTACGGCAAAGAAACCGTCTATCCCGTCTATGGCGGCCGCAACCAATACCGGATGCCCGATTATCACCGTTTGGACCTGGCCATGACCTTTCATCTCAACAAAGGCAAAAAGAAACGCTACGACCACGACCTGAACATTTCGTTCTACAATGTGTACTGCCGTCACAATGCCTGGAAGATCGATTTCGAAACCGATGAGGAAAGCGGTAGCCAGCGGGCGACCCTGACTTACCTGTTCTCGATAATCCCCTCTGTCACCTATAACTTTTATTTCTAAGATTTTTTTTGTATATTTGCGAAAGTGATGCGTTAAACTTTTTGCATGGAGCGTTTGTCCAAAAGTAAAGTTCCTGCAAAAGGAAGATTGTTTCACCTTTAAAAACAATGCCTTATGAAAAAGATTATAATGACATTCGGAGTGATGCTGCTTGCGCTCTCCCTGTCGGTTTCAGCTCAAACGCGTGGTGGTGCTTCTTCTTCGTCCACCCGTTCTTCCGGTTCTTCCACCTCGGTAACTGGTTCGTCGTCGCGCGGTACGTCCGGCTCATCCAGCTCGGCCACCCGTTCGACAAGTGCTTCGAGTTCGGCTACCCGTTCGACAAGCACTTCCAGTTCGGCTACCCGCTCGACCTCCAGCTCGTCTTCGACGCGTTCGTCCGCTACAACGGTATCCGGTGCTTCGTCGCGCGGTACCACCTCGACGAGCACGCCGACCCGCTCGACCTCGACGACTACGACGAGCACGCCGACCCGTTCGACTTCGGCTACGACCGGTAGCACGACCAAAAATTCGGGACTGACCGTCACCGGCGCTTCGTCGCGCGGTACGACTACGACGAGCACGCCGACCCGTTCGACCTCGACGACTACGACGAGTACACCGACCCGTTCGACCTCGGCTACCGACGACACGAACAAAAACTCGGGTCTGACCGTCACCGGCGCATCGTCGCGCGGCACGAGCTCGACGAGCACGCCCACCCGTTCGACCAGTTCGCAACCGGCCCGTAATACCGATGGCCCTGCTGCCGGCAGAACGACCGATTACGACAGCTCGAAAGATGCCGTGGTAAAATCGAATGGCAACAAGCCGGGTGAGGTGAACACCAAACCTGCCGAAGTGCGCAACGACGGTCCGGAATTGCGTCAGTCGAAGCCTCTGCCTCCTGTACGCAGCGACTATCACTACGGCGAATACCGTCCGGCTCCCGTACACTACGAGGTGGTTCGTTATGGTGCATACGATTACCGTTACTACGGTGGCGTTTACTACCGCGCATACGGCGATTCGTGGATGGTGTGCCGCCCGCCTGTAGGAGCCTTCGTACCCGCAGTGTTCTATGTGACCCCGCTGCCTACGATCCGTGTTCGCGTAGACGGATTCTACCGCACCTACTATTACGACGACGGCGTGTTCTTTGAATGGTACAACGACGGCTACCGTGCCGTGCTGCCTCCTATCGGCGCCAAGATCAAAGGACTCCCGAGCTACTACGAGTCGTACTACATCGATGGCCGTACCTATTACGTAATCGATGACGTGGTGTTCCGCAAATACGGCATCAACACTTACAAGGTGGTAGGCTACCGCAACTACTAAGCCGGTTGTCAGGATGACATAAAAAAGAAACAGACGCTCCAGTCGGGGCGTCTGTTCTTTTTATGCTCTCGGGAGAGGTTATCCCAAATAACTCTTCAGCAGTTTGCTCTTCGAGCTGTTGCGCAGGCGGCGGATGGCCTTTTCTTTGATTTGGCGCACACGTTCGCGGGTCAGCGAAAGCTTGTCACCGATTTCTTCCAGGGTCATTTCCTGACAGCCGATGCCGAAGAAGCAGACGATGATTTCCTTTTCGCGGGGACTCAAGGTGTTGAGGGCGCGGTCGATTTCTTTCGAGAGCGACTCGTTGATCAGGCTGCGGTCGGCAATGGGGGAGTCGTCGTTGACCAAGACGTCGAGCAGACTGTTGTCTTCGCCTTCGACAAAGGGAGCGTCCACCGAAATGTGGCGGCCCGAGACCTTGAGCGTGTCGGAGATTTTATCTACCGGAATGTCGAGTTCTTCCGACAATTCTTCGGGCGACGGACGGCGTTCGTGCTCTTGTTCGAATTTCGAAAGGGCTTTGTTGATTTTGTTGAGAGAACCTACCTGGTTGAGCGGCAGACGTACGATACGCGACTGCTCGGCCAAGGCTTGCAAAATCGACTGGCGGATCCACCAAACGGCATACGAAATGAATTTGAAACCGCGGGTTTCGTCAAATTTTTCGGCGGCACGCATCAGACCCAGGTTACCTTCGTCGATCAGGTCGGGGAGGCTGAGGCCTTGGTTCTGGTATTGTTTGGCGACGGATACCACAAAACGCAGGTTGGCGCGGGTGAGTTTTTCGCGGGCGATGCGTCCGTCTTCGCCGCCTTTTTTGATGCGTTGCGCCAATTCAACTTCTTCTTCGACAGTGATCAAATCTTCGCGACCAATCTCTTGCAGGTACTTGTCGAGCGAAGCGCTTTCGCGGTTCGTGATGGATTTTACGATTTTTAATTGTCTCATATCTATACAGTTCTCGTAAAAATAGGCGCAAATGTAACGATTTTTTACGAATTTTCCAACTATTTTGGGGGATATTCAATTTTTTTTTGAGGAAAAACCACTTTCGTGCCTAAAAATAACTACCTTTGCGGCTCAAAGCAGGCCGGTCTGTCGCTGTTTCTTTTTGAGAAAAAGAGGAAAGTCCGGGCAACGCAGAGCAATAAGCTTCTTAACGGGAAGTTGTCTGTGAGGGCAAGCAGGCGTAACAGAAAATAACCGCCCCGAAAGGGCGTCTGTCATTTATCTACGCCCGCCGTCACCGACGGGCTCGAGCGACCTACCCCCCGACATCGGGCGAGCAACCCTACATACGTCGGTATACTTGGTTTTGCAACATAAGGAGCGTACGGCCCGGCTTGTTGCCAAGCCGGCGGTGGGCTCTTACCCCGCCTTTTCACCCTTACCCCTTGCGGGGCGGTTGTTTTCTGCTACGCCTGCTTGCCTTCACAGACAACTTCCCGTTAAGAAGCTTATTGCTCTG
>JAGCZK010000068.1 GCA_017960065.1 Paludibacteraceae bacterium | reverse complement strand
TTGCCTTCGCGGGTACGTTCTCCCACGCCGGCGAACACCGAGTAGCCGTTGTAGCCCTTGGCAATGTTGTTGATGAGCTCCATGATGAGCACGGTCTTGCCTACGCCGGCGCCGCCGAACAGACCGATTTTTCCTCCTTTAAGATAGGGCTCGAGCAAGTCGATGACCTTGATACCCGTAAACAGGATTTCCTTGGAGGTGGCCAGGTCTTCGTATTTGGGCGGTTCGCGGTGGATGGGGTATTCCTGCTTGCGGTCGAGCTCGCCGATACCGTCAACGGCATCGCCGGTTACGTTGAGCAGGCGCCCTTTGATCTGACCGCCGATAGGCACCGAAATCGGCTGACCTTTGGGCGTTACTTCCATGCCTCTGACCAAACCGTCGGTCGAGTCCATGGCAATGGTGCGGATGGAGTTTTCGCCGATGTGCTGTTGGCATTCGATAATCAGTTTCTGGCCGTTTTCGCGGGTGATTTCCAGGGCTTCGTGGATTTTCGGAAGCGCCGCACCGGCTTCTTTGAAGGCCACATCGATCACAGGACCGATGATTTGAGTGATATAACCGACTGAATTTTTCATGTTGAGATATTAATCGAATTCAAAATTAACAAAAAGAAAACAAAAATGCGAATTTTCACCGCGGAAAATTCGCATTTGTTTTGTTAAAATTGCGATTTTGTTAAAAATCAACACGCAAGTCACGCGTTTAGCGCCTGTTGGATATCGGCGATGATGTCGTCGGCGTCTTCGATACCGACCGAAAAGCGGATCAGGTCGGGCTGGATGCCGGCGTCGCGCAGCTGTTGGTCGGACAACTGGCGGTGCGTATGGCTGGCCGGGTGCAGCACGCAGGTGCGGGCGTCGGCCACATGCGTCACGATGCAGGCGAGTTTGAGGTGGTCCATGAAACGGATGGCGCGCTCGCGGTCGCCCTTGAGGCCGAAGGTAACGACGCCGCACGACTGGCCGTTGGTGAACTGCTATTGTGACAATGCGTGATAGGGGCTGCTTTTGAGACCGCGATAGTTGACCCAAGCCACCTGTTCGTTCTTTTCGAGGAACTCGGCCACTTTCTGGGCGTTTTCGCAGTGACGCTGCATGCGCAGGTGCAGGGTTTCGAGGCCCATGTTGAGCAGGAAGGCGTTTTGCGGCGCCTGAATCGAACCCAAGTCGCGCATCAGCTGTACGGTCGCTTTGGTGATGAAGGCCATCTTGCCGAACGACTCGCTGTAGGTGAGCCCGTGGTACGAGGGGTCGGGCGTGGTCAGGCCGGGGAACTTGTCCTTGTGGGCCATCCAGTCGAAGTTGCCGCTATCGACGATGCAGCCTCCGACGGTGCCGGCGTGTCCGTCCATGTATTTGGTGGTGGAGTGGGTCACGATGTCGGCGCCAAACTCAAACGGGCGGCAGTTGAGGGGGGTCGGGACCGTGTTGTCCACCATAAGGGGTACCCCGTGTTTGTGGGCGATGCGGGCGAATTTTTCGATGTCGAGCACGCTGCATACCGGGTTGGCGATGGTTTCGCCGAACAGCGCCTTGGTGTTGGGGCGGAAGGCTTTCTCAATTTCGGCCTCCGAAGCGTCGGCATCCACAAAGGTGCACTCGATGCCCAGTTTCTTCATGGTGACGGCAAACAGGTTGTAGGTGCCACCGTAGATCGATGCGGCGCTGACGAAGTGGTCGCCGGCTTCGCAGATGTTGAAAATCGAGAAGAAGTTGGCGGCTTGGCCCGACGAGGTCAGCATGGCGGCGACACCGCCTTCGAGTGCGGCGATTTTGGAGGCCACCACGTCGTTGGTCGGGTTTTGCAGACGCGTGTAGAAATAGCCCGAAGCCTTGAGGTCGAACAAGTCGGCCATGTCTTCTGTCTTGTCGTATTTGAAGGTGGTGCTTTGATAGATGGGAAGTACGCGCGGTTCGCCGTTTTTGGGCTGCCAGCCGCCTTGTACGCAGATGGTGCTGAGTTTGTTCTGTTGTTTGCTCATAATAATATGGTGTATATTGTTTTTGCTCACGCAAAGTTAGTGAAAACTCGGTGTCGTTTGCTCACGGCCGACCCATTTTGAATGGTTTTGTTAATAAATTTTAACATTTAACGGGCGTCAGGCATGGGAGCCCGCGTTTTTGGAGGCGGTGCTGCGTTGGAAAGACAGCGGTGTGATGCCGGTGTGGCGTTTGAAGGCGTTGTAGAAACTGGTTTTCGAACCGAATCCGCAGCGTTGGGCCACTTCTTCCATGTCCAGTTCGGGCTGGAGGCAAATCAGACTGCGGGCGTCTTCGATGCGCAAGCGGTGGACGTATTGGCTGAAGGTGGTGTTGAGGTGGTTGCTCAAAAACGTGTCGAGTTGGTAGGGGAGCAGGCCGACGGCTTCGGCGGCCGATTTGAGCGAGCATTCGGGGTCGAGGTAAATCTTGGTGTTGCGCATGGCCAGTTCCAGCTCTTCGGCTGTGATGCCCCATTCGTTGCTCAGCGGAATGTTGTTGCGCACCGGCACCGACTTGTCGGGAATCGGATTGCCATACACGAGTTGTCCTTTCCACAGCGAGTGGTAGGCCAAAAAGAAGATGCCGGCATAGCTGAAGACAGAACCGGCTAACAGTTTGAGGGCCACTTCGCCGCTTAATATAAATATGGTGGAACCGACCGTGAAGAACGACAGAATGATCCAAAAGGCGGTGCGCAACACCCGCAAGTCGAGGAGCAGGTTGCCGTAAAGCCAGGTGTCGTTCTGGGTGTTTTTCTTGTCGAGCTTTTTGGCGCAACGCAGGCAGTACCAGAGCGATTGGGCAATCAGGTAGATGAAAAACAACTGGAAGGCCAACTGGTCGTTGCGGATACGCCAGGTGCTGAGGCGGATACGGCTGTCGTTGTCGCTGACCGCCATCCAGACAAACAGTGCGACGGCAGGCAGCGTTTGCACGACAATCAGCAAAATGCCTTTGGCGCTGAACTGGTAGTGGAGCAGCTTTTGGATATAGCCGTAGAGCAGGGGCGGCAGCAGGGTGCCGATCAGCAGGTCGATGGGCAGGTAGTACCGCAAAAAATGGTAGGTTTTGGTGGTGTACAGGCTGTAGATGGACGTTTCGACCAGACTGACACATCCGATCAGGAGCAACAGCACTGCCAAATGCCGGTTGAGCCGGTTGAGGTCGCCGGCACCGAACAGCAGGGCGATTCCTGTCAGAAGCGACAGAATGCCGAACAGGAGTGCTATGTAGTAGTGGATGCTGAGCATCGTCCGGAATTACGCGCTTTAGTAAGCCACCGTGTGCGGGTCGGCAAGCTCGGCTTCGCCAGGCTCTTCTTCCAACGAGTCGCGGTTGGGGAAACTGTAGGTGAATCCGATTTTGATACCGGCAGTCACACTGTTGGCGTAAGGACAGGCATTGGAACCCGTGACACCGCCGTACGGATAGTCGCCGCCGATAATCGGACGGTCGTGCTCGAGCAGGTGGTTGGTGAGGCCGTACGAGGCGTAAAGGCCGGTGTAAATGGCGATACGCTCGTTGAAGGCGTAGTGGAATCCCAAGTCGATCAGGGCGTCGCAGCCGATGGTCGGCAGCTCCGATCCGAATTGGGCGGAGGCGGTGAACTGCTCATCGCGGTTGGTGCCGTCGTCGAGAATGCCCTTGGCGGCAAAGTTGTTGTATTCGTAGAAGGCCAGTTTCACCCCTAATCCGCACAGAAAACTCCATTGTTCGTTAATGGCGGTCTGGAACACCATTTCGACCGGAACGTTGAAGTCCAGAAAGTTGTTGTGCTCCACGAAGTTTTCGAAGGTGTAGGCATAGTCCTGGCCCTTTTCGGCGTCGTAATAGGTGTGGGTGCCGTCGAGTTGCAGCTGGGCGTGCGAATAGTTCAGCTCAAACCCGGCCGAAAAGCCCCAGTTGGGATGGAACATATAGCGGTAGGCCACGTTGAACTGGCCGCCGGCGCCAAAATGGTTTTGGCCGTTGAGGTTATGGTATTGCAAACTGTGCAGGCCGCCACCCAATTGAAGGTCCAGAAAACGGCCGGCGTGTTGGGCTTGTGCCACCGTGATGCACAAACAGGCAAAAAGTGCGGTGATCAATCGTTTTTTCATAGCGTTTAATTGTCAGACAGTGATGGTTTTCGGGATGTGGTAGAGCAAAGATACAACATTTTATTGAAAAAACAACCAATCCGTTTGTGAATGTGTCGGTTTTTGACTAATTTTGCTAACCGACTCTGCGTTTATGCGCGGAGATAACCACAAAAAACCTCGAATGAAACACTTTTGGCTGTTATTGTCTCTCCCGCTTGTCCTCTCGGCCTGCCGCCCGGAGGAGCCGCAAAACGCCGGAGAGGTCGGCGCTATCGAACTGAACCGCGTACGGATTGGCTTGGGCCAGCCGGTCGAAGCCATCGCTCAGGAAACCGGTGCGCCCACCGGCCTGCTTTCGCAGCGTACGATGCGCTGGCTGCTCAACGACAAGCAGCAGGTGTCGGACGACAACACGTTTGCCGACGGCTATTTCGTTCGTACCATCTACCCCGACCGCTTGGGCGAAAACCGTTTGGAACTCTTGGTGTCGTACGTTTTCCAGCGTTCGACGGGGCAGGTGACGCAAACCAAAATGACTTCGTCTGAAATCACCTTTGATGTCGAGCCGTGCGACGTGCGCACCTCGTTCTGGGGCGATAGTCCGGAGTGGTGCCGCTACAACGAGGTCCAGACCCGTCTCGAAGGCAATGAACAACTGTTGCAAAGCACCTTTGTTCCGGAATACAGCCGTCCGCATTCGTTGTGCTATTATTTCGAAAACGACAGCCTGTGCCGGGTGGAGCAGCGCGAAATCATTGTCATTTCGTCGTTGGCCGACCCGTCGCAGTTCTTCAACGCCTATATCAAAGGCAAGGACAAAATCGATGTGCAGTACAACGGCGGTCTGTTGGCCGGTGTCCGTGCGGTGTACAACGGGGCGTCGTCCGAAGTGACGGCCGCCTGGGAGCGGGTTTACGCCCAGTACCTGGCAGGCGACCGCAGCGTGATCGCTTATCTCGACCAGCGTACGTTGGGGGCTGCACTGTTCGACGGCAGCCTGCGTCTGGAGTCGGATTACGAGGTGTCGGCCCGTACCCGTATGACGTATCGTGCCGAGGCGAGTGTCCTCGAAGCCTACACCGACGCCATCTTCCTGACCCAAGACTTTGTTCCCCAAACGCCGGATGGCGAATAATCCTGTAAGATGAAAGTGAAGGTTCATGTTTTTCTGCTGATTCTGAGCATATTGTGCCTGTTGGCGTCGGTCTTTGTCGCCTGGGTCGAACATTCGCTGGCATACGCGCTGTTGGCCGGTGTATGTGTGCTTATCCTCGTGTATTTTGTAATTCAACTGATTCATGATAAAAAGAAATTGCATTAAGGCCCTGCTCTGTGGAGTCGGGCTTTTGTCTTGTATGGGATTGTCGGCCCAAGGCAATCCGCCCGTCAGCTATCTGCCGGTCGACAGTGCCTACCGTGTCGGCCGTCTGCTCAATGGCCTGACCTATTACCTCCGTCATAACGAACTGCCCGGACACCGGGCCGACTTTTATCTGGCCCAACGCGTCGGTTCGATTCTCGAAAAACCCGAGCAACGCGGCCTGGCCCATTTCTTGGAGCACATGGCATTCAACGGATTGCGCCACTTCGAAGGCAAGTCGATGATCAACTGGCTCGAAACCATCGGCGTGCAGTTTGGCGGCAACCTCAATGCCTATACCAGTGTCGATGAAACGGTTTATCTGATTGAGAATGTGCCGGTAGAGCGGTCGTCGGTCATCGACAGCTGTCTGCTCATTTTGCGCGACTGGTCCGACGGCATCAGCCTGACCGACGAGGAAATTGACAAGGAGCGCGGCGTGATTGAAGAGGAGTGGCGCACCCGCGACAACTACATGATGCGCATGTACGACCAGATTCTGCCCGAGGTGTATGCCGGCGACAAATATGCCGACTGCATGCCCATCGGCAATATCGAGGTGGTCCGTCATTTTGCCTACGACGAACTCCGTCAGTATTACAAACGCTGGTACCGCCCCGATTTGCAGGGCATTGTCATTGTGGGCGACATCGATGTCGATGACATGGAGCGTCGGATTCAGGCGCTGTTTGCCGACTGTAAGGTGCCCGAAGGCGCTTCGGAGCGTGTCTATTATCAGGTGTCCGACAACGAAGCCCCCCTGGTGGTCCATTCGTACGACAAGGAGACCCCCTTTGTCTTGATTGAGCTGATGTACAAGTTTGACGATGTGCCCGACGAATACAAAAACACCCATTTCGCCTACGTGCAGAATTTGATTCGCCAACTGGTGGCGTCGATGGCGAAATTCCGGTTGGAGGAATTGCTGCAGCAGCCCGATCCGCTTTTCGCACAGGCCGATTTCGGTTACGGCGAATTTCTGCTTTCGCAAACCAAACTGGCCTGGCAGTTGCAGGCGCTCTGTTCGCAGGAGCAGTGCCGCGCCGCCCTCGAGCAACTGCTCGTCGAGCGCGAACGTTGGGCCAAATACGGCTTTACCGCCTCCGAACTGGAGCGGGCAAAGGCCAGCATGTTGGCCACTTACCAAAAAGCATACGCCGAACGCAATAACCAAGACAATTCGGTCTATGTCGGGGAGTGTGTGCGCAATTTCACCCAAAAGGAACCCATGCCCGGCATGGAAGCGGAGTTTGCCATGGTGCAGCAGCTGTTGCCGGTGCTGACGGCCGATATGGTCAACACCATGGTGCACCGCGACTCGACTAACATGGTGGTGTGGCTGGCCGGCCCCGAAGGCAGCCAACTGCCGTCGCGCGACGAAGTGCTGGCGCTCATCCGTGAGGTGCGCAGCCGCGAACTCCCGGCCTACGAAGACCAGGTGGTGCAAGGGCCGCTGCTGACCGAAGAACCCCAGCCCGGCCGTGTCGAAAGCGTCGGATCGCTGCCCGGCGGAGTGGTCCGGTTCAAATTGTCGAACGGGGTCAACGTGCAATTGCTGACCACCGACTATAAGAAAGACGAGGTTCGCGTGTACGGCTTCAGCAAGGGCGGATTCGCCGCCACCGACCTGTCGCATCCCAAGACCGTCAAGATGGTGAATGACCTTTCGGATATCGGCGGCTATGGCGCCTATTCGCTGCTGGATATGTACAAGCTGCTGTCCGGCAAGCAGTGCTCGTTTGACGCATCCGTACAAAACACCTGCGAATACTGGAGCGGCTCTTCGACGGTCACCGATGTCGAAACGCTTTTCCAACTCCTGTACCTGTCGTTTACCGACCGCCGGCGCGATGCCGAGGCGTTTGCCTCGTATCTGGTGCGTGAGGAGGCCTCGTTGAAAAACGACGAAGCCAATCCGATGAGCGAGTTCCACGACAGCATTATCTCGGTTTTGTACAACAACCATCCGCTCTTTACCCGGGTACAGGTGGGCGATTTGGCGCAAATTGATTACGATTTGGGTTTGAAAGTGCTTCGGGAGCGTTTTGCCAATGCGGCCGATTTTACCTTCTTTGTGGTTGGCAACCTCTCCATCGACGACCTGACTCCGTTGTTGAAGCGCTATGTGGCCAGTCTTCCGGTGGGCGGTAAACGCGAAAAATACCGCAAATCCGACTTGAATCCGGTGAAAGGCTCGGACTCGGTACGTTACGAAAAGCAGATGGAAAATCCGAAAACCGTCGTGCTGCTCCATCAGTGGGATTATGCCAAATGGACCTTGGAAAACGACATGACGCTCGATGCCCTCAGCCAGGTGCTCGACATTGTTTATACCGAAAAGGTGCGCGAAGACGAAGGCGGAACGTATGGGGTGTCGGTCAATGCCAAATTCTACGACGATATCCGGGATTACTATACGTTTGCCATCAGTTTCACCACCGATTCGGCGAAGGTGGACCGGCTGTTGCCGATTATCGAAGCTGAGATTCGCCGCATCGCCGACGAAGGCCCGCGCCCCGTCGATTTGCAAAAGGTGAAGGAGTATATGCGCAAGGCCTACCTCGACAAGCAAAAGGACAACAACTACTGGATTTCGGTGCTTTACGGGCGCGAAGTCTTGGGCATTGACGAACAATTCGACTATTTGCCGCAGCTCGAGCGCCTGACTGCCAAAGACTTACAGCAAATGGCCCGCCGTCTGCTCCAAAGCAAGAACCGCAAACGCCTGATTCATGTCGGCGTGCATTAGAGGTGGTAGCGGACGAGCCCTTCCATGGGTTGCTTGACAATTTTCCCCATCCGGTATCCGGCACGCGAAACGGCATCCTGCAGATACAGTCGGAAAGCGTAGGCGACGCTGCCGACAAAATGCAGGGGCAGGTCCTTGCGGCCGTAGGCGTCGATGTTGCGCCGGATAAAAGCCGAAAACGCCTCGCTAATCAGATGGACAACGTAGCTGTCTTCGATGTGTTCCGACAAAAACGGCGTGAATGAGGCCAGGTAGCGGTTGGGCAGTGGCGCACGGTAAACGGCGTTGAGAATGTCGGTCCGGTTGGGCGCGAACGCCTTGGCGAAATCGTGGCTGAGCGCCTCCGGCAGCTGCCCTTTGAGGTAGTCGGCCACCAGTTGCCTGCCCAGTACGGCCCCGCTGCCTTCGTCCCCTAAGATAAAGCCGAGCGGCGATGTGTTTTGCCTGATTTCACCGTCTTGGAACAGGCAGGAGTTGGAACCGGTTCCCAAAATGCAGACGATGCCGTCGGAATGTTGGCACAGCGAACGGGCGGCCCCGAGCAGGTCGGTTTCGACAGCGACCACCGCTTTGCCCAGCGACTGGCTGACGGCCAGACTGACACTCCGGTTTTTGGCAGGGTCGTTGCAACCCGCTCCATAAAAATGCACTTCTTGGATGTTGAGCGTTTTCAGCTTCAAAAACAGTTGTTGCTCAATGATTTTGGCAATTTCGTCCTGTGTCTGATAGTAGGGGTTGATGCCCTCGGTGGTCAGTTCCTGGATGCACGCCTGACTGTCGATAAGCGCCCAACTGGTTTTGGTGGAGCCGCTGTCTGCAATGAGTTTCATGAGAATCGTTTTAGTATTGGATACCCAAAGTAAATGAAAATTATTGACAATTCAAAATTTTAGGGCGTTGGGAGTAGTGGCGGATAGGCAAAAATTCGTACATTTGAAACCGATATGAAACGCTTTTCTGTATATAGTAAATGCCTGACAGTCACGGCTCTGTTGCTGCTGATGCCGGCATTGGCCTTCGCCGCTCCGCGCAAAAAAGCCAAGGCGACGCCGAAAATTGTCGAACAAATCGAGTTTTACGGCAATATCCAAGACAAGAAATACCTGTTCAAGGTCGAAAAAAGCGAGGTGCGCAAGGATACCGTCTTTCTGGTGTTGGAAGAGGACTTCTCGAACCAGATTTTTACCGGGCCGTATCTCGACTCGCTGCTCGAAGTGGTGAAGGCGCAGTTGCCGGCCAAGTACCACAAGCACCGGTTGCAGATTGTTTCGCGCGGCCACCTGCTGCAAGACTATATCCCGAATGTGGCGCGCAGCCAGAAGGATTCGCTGCGTCTGCCCAATTTTGCCAAACCCTTGGCGCCGCCCGTGGAGAAACTCGACCGGCCGAAGGCGCCCGACGGCCTGCAAGACCGCCAGATCGCCCTGTGGCCCAGCCATGGCGTTTATCTCGAAACGGAAAACGGACGGTGGCGCTGGCAACGGCCGCGGCTTTTTGGCACGGTCGAAGACCTGTACTCGACGAGTGTCGTGCTGCCGTACCTCTTGCCGATGCTCGAAGATGCCGGGGCGCAGGTGCATACCCCGCGTGAGCGCGATTTCCAGACGTTTCGCTCGGTAGTGCCGACCCGACGCAAATCTTCGGGCTATCACGCTTCGGTGACTGTACCCGAAGCCGGCGACTACTGGGTGGCCGTCCGTTACAGCGAGCCCGAAGACAGTACGGTCAGCATTACGGTCCAAGTGGAGCACGGTGGCGTGCAGTCGCACTTCCGTATCCACCCGCAAGTGGGTGCGGGCACCTGGATTTACCTCGACCGGCTTTACCTCGACCAGGAAACCAAGTTCCTGTTTGCCGCCGACAACGGCCGTCAGAAGTCCGTTTCGGTCGATTCGGTGCGTGTGGGCGGCGGCCAAAGTGTCGAGGGCAACGGGTATCCGCATTACGCCGAGGCGGCGCTGTACTGGCTCAAACACGCCGGCCTGCCCGACAGCATCGTGTATGACCAGAAGAAAGGCACGAAGAGCGACTATTACGACGACATCTATTCGCGTTCGAAATGGGTCAACTTTTTGACGGGCGGTTCGGAGGTCTATCCCGATTATCCCGGGCTGAAGATTCCTATCGACGCCTCGCTGGCCGTGCATACCGACGCGGGCATCTGTGCCTACGACAGTGTGGTCGGCACGCTGATTTTGTGTACCACCGATACCATCTATCCTTCGGGCTATTCGCAACTGGCCGGCACTGATTTTGCCGAGGCGGTGCGCAGCGAACTGGTCGGCGACCTCCGCCGTTTCCATCCCGATTGGGCCACCCGCGGCATCTGGCACCGCAAATATGTCGAGACGCGGATTCCGGCCTGTCCGGCCCTGATTGTCGAGTTGTTGTCGCACCAGAGTTTTCCGGATTTGCGTGTCGGTTTCGATCCGAAATTCAAATTTGCCGCCGCCCGGGCCATCTACAAAGGCACGCTGAAGTTCCTGGCCGGGCAGTATGGCGAGAGCTACCGGGTGACCCCGCTGCCGGTGTCCGATTTCTCCACCGAACTCGTGGGCGACTCGGTGCGCCTGACGTGGCGGGCAGTGGCCGACAGCCTCGAACCGACCGCCACCCCCGACGGTTACTTGGTCTATACCCGCGTCGGAGCAGGCAGTTTTGACCGGGGGGTCTATGTCTCCGATACGGTCTGCACCCTGCCTTTGCAGGCCGACAGCATTGTGTCGTACCAGGTGCGGGCGGTCAATTCCGGCGGACGCAGTTTCCCGTCGGAGGTGTTGTCGGTATGCCGCCTTTCGAATCCGAAGAGCGGACAAGTCTTGATTATCAATGCTTTCGACCGGGTGTCGGGGCCGAAAGTCTATGACCATGGCTCGGCCATCGGCTTTGATTTTGACGACGACCTGGGCGTGCCCTATCAGGTGGAGCTGGCCTATACCGGCCGCCAGTTCGAAAGCGATTCGTCGCAGGTGTATGTCGATAACGATTACCCCGGTTTCGGAGCCTCCTCTTCGGAGTTGGAGTCCGGCCCGATTGGCGGCAATACGTTTGATTATCCGTATCTGCACGGCGAAGCCTTGCGTGCCTGCGGCTTGTCGTTCGCGTCGAGTTCGAAGGGGGCGGTGGCCGAAAACCCCGACCGGCTCTGCGCCTACCGCATGGTCGATGTGATTTTGGGCAAGCAGCGCCATCGCGACGGATACGAACTGATTCCGGCCGATTTGTGGAAGGCCTTGTCGGATTTTGCCCGACTCAACGGCGGGTCGCTTTTGGTGACGGGAGCCTATTTGGGAACCGACGCCGACATCTTTGTCGAGTCGCTGCTGCATGCCAAACGCCAGGCCCCGTGGGCAACCAGGAGCGGGTGCGTGGCCGACGTGGAGTACCGCCAGCTGGCCCGTTTGCAGATGACGCCCTGTGCCACGCGCTACCATTTGCAGAACGTCGATGCCCTGCGTCCGTCCGACCGCTATGGCAAGGTGCTGCTACGCTATGCCGACACGCAGCTTTCGGCGGCTGTCGGATTCAGCCGGCAGTGGAGCGCCGTCTCGGCCGGTTTCCCGCTCGAAGCGGTGCCCGATGCCGCCGAGCGGATTGCGTTGATGAAATTATTTGTGGATTATCTGTTGAAATAAAATGAGATTATACGTACTTACCGCCGAATTGCAGGCGGCCCTTTCTTCCGAAAACGCCGATGTCCGCCTGTTGGCCGGCCCGCTTGGTGACGCCGCCACCTGGAAGGCGCTGAAACAGGATTTGCAAGGCTATGACGGCGAAGCGGTGTGCATTTACAGCAAGGCTACGGGCCTGGTGTTGGGACAAAACGCCCTGAAGCGTTTGAAATCGGTGCTGACCGAAAGTGGGGCGGCGATGGTGTATTCCGACCTGTATCAGGTAAAGGCTGGGGTGTGCAAGCCCCACCGGCTGATTGAATATGCCGAAGGGAGCGTCCGCGACGACTTTGACTTCGGCTCGCTGTGGTGTTTCCAAACCAAATGGTTGAAGGGAGCCGCCGCGAGGGTGCAGTCGTGGCGTTTTGCCGCCTGGTACCAGGTGCGTCTCGACCTGGGCGGAAAACGGATTTTCCATTTGCCCGAACTGCTCTACACCGAAGAGGAACAGGATGTGCGCAAGAGTGGCGAAAAACAGTTTGACTATGTGAATCCGCGTAACCGCGAGGTGCAAATCGAAATGGAACAGGTCTGCACCGACTACCTGAAATCCATCAATGCCTGGCTGCCCGCTCCTACCGCCAAATGGCCGATGACGCAGTTGTCGGGCGCTGTGGAGGCCTCGGTGGTGATTCCGGTGCGCAACCGGGTTTCGACCATTGCCGATGCGGTGCGTTCGGCGTTGGCCCAGCAAACCTCGTTTGCCTTCAACGTGCTGGTGGTCGATAATTTCTCCGACGACGGCACCTCGCAAATCCTCGACCAGCTGGCCGCGCAAGACCAACGGCTGTGTGTGATCCGCCCCCGGCGCAACGACTTGGGCATCGGCGGATGCTGGAACGAAGCGGTGTCGAGCCCCAGTTGTGGCCGTTTTGTGGTGCAGCTCGACAGCGACGATTTGTACGAAACGCCGGCCACGCTGCAAAAAATCGTGGACGCTTTTTATGCGTCGGGCGCACCGATGGTCATCGGCTCCTATACGATGACCGATTTTGACAAAAACGTGCTGCCTCCCGGATTGATCGACCACAAGGAGTGGACGTCCGAAAACGGCCGCAACAACGCTCTGCGCATCAACGGCTTGGGTGCGCCGCGTGCCTTTGTGCGCGATTTTCTGTTGCAACACCCGCTGCCCAACACCAGTTACGGCGAGGATTATGCCATGGGGCTGCGGGTCAGCCGCGAATACGACATTTGCCGGATTTACGAGTCGCTGTATCTCTGCCGCCGGTGGGCGGGGAATTCCGACGCCGATTTGTCGGACGACAAAATCAACGCCAACAACCGCTACAAGGACAGCCTGCGCAGCATCGAAATTGAGGCCCGCAGGCAACTGAACCTGCCGAATTTGGCCGGTCTGATGGACTGACGAAGCGGGGCGGTTGCAAATTTCGGTATAATTTATGCCGTTAAATTTGAATATGTCAAATCTAATGACTATTTTTGCACTCGCAAAAAAGGAAGTTTGGGTGAGTGGCTGAAACCACCAGTTTGCTAAACTGACGTACGGGATTTCCGTACCGGGGGTTCGAATCCCCCAGCTTCCGCAAAACAGGGCTTCCGGTGCAAATCGGAAGCTTTTTTATTGAAGACAAATGAAAAAACTGCTCATTATTTCGGCGGCGACCCTGCTGGTGCTGGCTGCTGTGGCTGCCGGTGTCGGATATTCGGTTTTTCTGAAACCCAATGTGAATGCCGATTCGCAGGTGTATCACTACCTGTATGTGCGCCCCGGAACGACTTGGAACGATATACAGGACACCCTGACGGAACAAGGCTGGGTACACTCGGCCAAGACCCTGTCGTGGGCGATGAAGGCCCTGTGCAAAGACAAAACGCCCCAATGCGGCAAGTATGATTTGGAAATCGGAATTCCCAACCGTTTGTTTGTCAACCGGTTGGCGTATGGACTGACCAACAAATCCAAGATTGAGGTGCGGATGACCCGCTATCCCGAATGGGTGGCCCGCAATTTGGCCCCGCAAGTGCTGATCGATTCGGCCGCCATCGCCGACGTGTTGCTTTCCGACCAGTACCTTCAGCAGCGCGGTTTTACCCGGACCAACGCGCTGGCCATGTTTGTCCGTGGCGACATGCAGGTGCAGTGGTGCCTTTCGGCCGAAGAACTGGGGCAGGTGCTGGCCGATGAATACGACCGTTTCTGGACGCCCGAGCGTCGGGCGCTGGCCGCCGAGATGAACCTGACCTTGGCCGAGGTGCATACCTTAGCCTCCATTGTCGAAGAGGAAACCAATGATTATGAAGACCGCCGCAATGTGGCCGGCGTCTATGTCAACCGCTTGCACAAACAGATGCCGTTGCAGGCGTGCCCGACGGCGCGTTACGCTTCGGGCGACTTCACGCTCAACCGCATCCTCAAAAAACACACCCAAATCGATTCTCCGTACAATACCTACCGCTATGCCGGTCTGCCTCCCGGTCCGATTCGGATTCCGAGCCGCGAGAGCATCGACGCCGTGTTGCATTATGCGCATCACAAGTATCTGTACATGTGCGCCAAGTCCGATTTTTCGGGCACGCACAATTTCTCGGCCACCTTGGCCCAGCACAATGTGTATGCCCGCGAATACCAGCGCGAGCTGAACAAACGCCGCATCGGTTTCAAATAAGCCGGGCGGCCGTTGTTTTTCGGCCTTTGGCTTAATCGAAGGTGAAGGTACAGCCTTTGCGCGGGTCGCACTTCATGTGACGCACGCCCTTCTTATACAGTTTTTTGGCTTGCATCGGGCGGTGCCGGTAGGTACGGTTCGAGAAGGCCCGACGGTTATCCACACGCGAACGGCCGCCCCGGTTGACCTTGTAGGTTTTGACGCCTGCAATTTTGTTTTGCCGGCGGTTGGTCTTGTAGGTGCTCCGGCGTTCGGGACGCTGGCCGCCACCGCGGTTGATTTTGGCGGCGGTGTGGTATTCAATCTTATTCTTGTTGCCGCGGTTGATGCGGTTCGAGGTCTTGTATTCGATTTTGTTTTTGTTGCCTTGATTGATACGGTTCGAGGTCTTGTATTCAATCTTGTTGGGGTTGCCCCGGTTGATTTGGTAACTGTCCATGACAGGCATGTCAAAATCGGGGATTTTGTAGGTGAACGACACCGTGGCCGACAGGAAACCGTCGGTCATCTTCGAATCTTCGGTACGTAATCCCAACTGCTTGGTCGTGGTGAAGTTCCAGGCAACGTCCAGTCCGAACGTCCAGGCATCGCCGGCCGCCCACTGCAGGCCGGTACCGAGCGGGAATACCGCGGCGAACTCCGGTTGGTAGGCCCGGTCTTGGCGCAGGTTGCACAGCGCACCGACACCACCGAAGAGGTAGCAGCGCTCGGGAGCGGCGGTAAAGGCGTTGTTTTCGCGGCGGCCGCCCTGAAAGATGTAGTAGTTGTACACCACCTGGGCCGACAGGTCGATGTTGTGGCTGTTGAAGAAATTCTCTTGAATGCGTCCGGAGGTGAACCAGTCGTAGTTGAGCTGTCCGCGCAACCCCAGGTAGGGCTTGAAGTAGTAGGTGTACTCAAAGTTGAGGTGCGGACCCACATTGGGCTGCTCCAACTGGAAACTGGGGTAGTTGATGCCAAACGAAAAACCGATGTGTTCTTTGCTGGCAGAGCCCAGACGGGCTTTTTTGAGCTGTCCGAAGGCCGAAGCCGCACACAGCAGGCAGACGAGAAGCGCAAACAGAGTCTTTTTCATCAGCGTATAAATAAGAGTTCGCGGTATTTGGGCAAAGTCCACAGTTCGTCATCGACAATCGACTCGAGGTTGTCGATGTATTGGCGGATACTTTGCAGGTAGGGCAAAACGGTGTTGTGGTAGGCAATGGCCTTTTCGCGGTCGTTGGTGATGCGGTTGGCCGCCTTGCGGGCCTGGCGCATTTCGTCGACTTCCTGCTTGATGAGCTTGTTGTTGCGGGCGATGTCGCGGATAATCTCCTTGTCGTGTACCGACAAGTCTTCGGCCTCGTCGGCGGGGAAGACTTCGCGCATTTTCATCACCTTGTCGAGCAGAATGGCCTGGTAGTTGCTCGATACCGGAATGATGTGGTTGAGTGCCAGGTCGTTGAGTACGCGCGACTCAATCTGGATTTTCTTGGAATAGATTTCCCACTTCACCTCGTTGCGGGCGTGCAGCTCCTTTTCGGTGAAGACGTGCATGTCGCCGAACATCCGGATGCTTTCGGGCGAGGTGTAGGCGTCGATGATGACCGGGGTGCTCGATTCGCAGTTGAGGCCGCGGCGCTTGGCTTCTTCCTTCCAGGCTTCGCCGTAACCGTTGCCGTCGAAGCGGATGTCTTTGGAGGCGGTGATGTACGATTTGATCACCTCAAAGATGGCGTGCTCCTTGGCTTGCCCTTGGGCGATCTTGGCGTCCACTTCCTGTTTGAAGTCGCGCAGTTGGGCGGCGACGACCGTGTTGAGGGCAATCATGGCCGAGGCGCAGTTGGCCGACGAACCGACCCCGCGGAACTCGAAACGGTTGCCCGTAAAGGCGAAGGGGGAGGTGCGGTTGCGGTCGGTGTTGTCGAGGAACACTTCGGGAATCTGCCCGATGCCGAGCTCCATCCGTTTTTTGCCCGACAGGATGATGTCTTGCGGGTCGCTTTTTTCGATGGTGTCGAGGATGTTTCTCAGTTGCGAACCCAAGAACACC
>JAGCZK010000067.1 GCA_017960065.1 Paludibacteraceae bacterium | reverse complement strand
GTGGCCGGCAAGGGGCACGAAACCTATCAGGAAATCGAAGGGGTGAAACATCCCTTTAATGATAAAGAAATTTTAAAAGAAATCTTCCAACAATAACCGCAGTCTTATGTTCTACTATTTGTTCCGATATTTGGAAAACGCCTTCGACTTTCCGGGAGCCGGGCTTATGAGTTACATTTCTGTGCGCGCCGCGCTCACCCTCATCACCTCGCTGTTCATCTCGATGATTATCGGCAAACGCCTCATCGGCTATCTGCAGAAACAGCAGATTGGCGAGACCATCCGCGACTTGGGGCTCGAAGGCCAGTTGAGCAAAAAGGGAACGCCCACCATGGGAGGCATTATCATCATCATCGCCATTCTGGTTCCCTGCCTGCTGTTTGGCCGCTTGCGCAACATCTACCTGCTGCTGATGCTGCTCACCACCGTGCTGTTCGGCATTTTGGGATTTTTGGACGACTACATCAAAGTATTCCGCAAAAACAAGGAAGGCCTGAACGGGCGCTTCAAAATCGTCGGACAAGTGCTGGTCGGACTCATCGTCGCCCTGACGCTCTACTTCAGTCCCGAAGCGCTGATCATTGAAAACACGGCCCATGTCACCGAACAGGACATCGAGCTGGAAGAGAATTTTCCAGGTAAGGTGGCCAAAAAATCAACCGTCACCACCATTCCGTTTGTCAAAGAACACAACCTCGACTACGGCGACCTGACGCCCTTCTCGGGCAAGGCCAAAACCACGGCCGGCTGGCTGCTGTTTATGGCCGTGACCGTCTTTGTCATCACAGCCGTGTCGAACGGCGCCAACCTGACCGACGGCCTCGACGGACTGGCGGCCGGCACCTCGGCCATTATCGGACTGGTGCTGGGCATCTTCGCCTACGTGTCGAGCCATATCGGGATGGCCCAATACCTCAACATCATGTTTATTCCGGGCAGCCAGGAACTGGTGATTTTCGCCAGCGCCTTTTTGGGAGCCACGGTCGGATTCTTGTGGTACAACTCCTTTCCGGCCCAAGTGTTTATGGGAGACACCGGCAGCCTGACCTTGGGCGGTATCATCGGCGTCTTCTCGGTCATCATCCACAAAGAGCTGCTGCTGCCGATTTTGTGCGGCATCTTTTTGGCCGAAAGCCTGTCGGTCATCGTACAGGTGAGCTATTTCAAATACACGAAAAAGAAATACGGTGAAGGACGCCGCATCCTGCTGATGTCGCCCCTGCACCACCATTATCAGAAAAAAGGCAACCCCGAGGCCAAAATCGTGACCCGTTTCTGGATCATCGGCATTGCCCTGGCTATTTTAACGATTCTAACACTGAAAATTCGATAACAAACCATGTCAAAAATTGTAGTTTTGGGAGGAGGCGAGAGCGGCAGCGGAGCCGCTGTACTGGCCAAAGTAAAAGGATTCAAAGTCTTTTTGTCGGACCGCGGCCCGATCAAGGACAAATACAAGAAACTGCTCGACCAATACGGCATCGAGTGGGAGGAGAACACCCACTCCGAAGAGCGTATCCTCAAAGCCGACGAAGTGGTGAAAAGCCCCGGTATCCCCGAAAAGGCACCGCTTATCCAGAAATTGCACGCGCTGGGCACGCCGGTCATCTCCGAAATTGAATTCGCCGGCCGCTACAACACGGCCAAGACCGTGTGCATCACCGGCAGCAACGGCAAGACGACCACGACCCTGCTCACCTACCACATCTTGCAAAAGGCCGGCCTCAACGTCGGCCTGGCCGGCAACGTGGGCAAAAGTTTCGCCCTACAGGTAGCCACCGAACACTTCGACTACTACGTCATCGAGCTGAGCAGCTTCCAACTCGACAACATGTACGACTTCAAGGCCGACATCGCCGTGCTGCTCAACATCACCCCCGACCACCTCGACCGCTACGAATACCAGTTCCAAAACTACATCAACTCCAAAATGCGCATTACCCGCAACCAGACCAAAGACGATGTGTTCATCTATTGGAACGACGACGAGAACATCCGCAAGGAGCTGTCGAAAATCACCTCGCAGGGCCAGCGCAAGCCGTTTTCGCTGCAGGGCGGTGAGGGCATCCACGCCAGCGTGGCCAACGACAAGCTGCAACTGTCGGCCGAAGACGGCGGGTTGCAGATGCCGCTCAACGAGTTGTCGCTGAAAGGACAGCACAACCTCTACAACTCGATGGCCGCCGCGCTGTCGGCCTGCTCGCTGCAGGTGCAGAACGACTACATCCGCCGCTCGCTTTCGGATTTTGCCGGCGTGGAACACCGCTTGGAACCGGTGGCGCGCGTACGCGGCGTGCTGTTTGTCAACGACTCGAAGGCCACCAATGTCAATTCGTGCTGGTATGCTCTCGAAAGCATGACCGCACCGACCGTATTGATTTTGGGCGGCACCGACAAAGGCAACGACTACAACGAAATCAAACCCCTGGTCCAACAGAAAGTGAAGGCCCTGGTCTTCATGGGCAAGGACAACAGCAAACTCGAACGTTTCTTCGCTCCGATGAACATCCCGTATGTCAGCGTCGATTCGATGGACGCCGCCGTCGAAGAGGCCTACCACTTCGCCAGCGAAGGCGACACCGTGCTGCTCTCGCCCTGCTGCGCCAGCTTCGACCTGTTCAAAAACTATGAGAACTGGGGAGAGTTGTTCAAACGATGTGTAAAGGAATTATAACATGACGCAAGAAGAAGGTTCACATCGCATACTTATCGGAGACAAGGTGTTGCTTGCCTGCGTCGGCGCCCTGGTCGGCATTTCGTTGCTGGTCATGTGCAGTGCCATCAGCAGTGTGGCCTACAAACACCCCGAAAACCTCTGGGCTCCCTACATCGAGCATTGCACCCATTTGCTTTTGGGGATCATCTGTTTCTTCATCGCCTATTTCGTCCCTTGGAAATGGATGCGGTTGGGAACCTACGCCCTGACCGGACTGGCGGTGATCACCCTGCTGTTACTGGCCTACAAATCGGGCCAGGGGGAAACGGTCAACGGAGCGACCCGCGCGCTGCATATCGGGGGATTCCCCATCCAACCCATCGAGTTTGCCAAGCTGGCCATGATCCTGTTGTTTTCCGACCGGCTGTGCCACTACCAGCACGACCATTCGGACTTGAAAAAGCAGGACTGGTGGATTTTGATGGTCAGTTTGTCTGTCATCTTCATCCTGGTGGCGATCCAGAACCTGTCGTCGGCCATCATCATTTTCACCGTCTGCTACATCATGCTGTATCTCGGACGCGTCAAAATGCGGTCGTTGCTGCTCATTGCCGGAGCAGTGGTTTGTATCGGCACGCTCATCGTCGGCTTTGGCCTGGCCTTTCCGGAAAAAATGCCGAAACGCTTCCTGACGTGGATTCACCGTATCGAGTACTTTTTCGAAAACTCGTCCAGAAAAGATCTGACCGGAGACTCCGAGCCGGATGAGCGCGATTACGTCATCACCGACGAAAACCGGCAGGCCGAGTATTCCAAAATCGCCATTGCCAACGGACTTTATCCCAAGGGGCCGGGCGGCAGCATCGAACGCGACTTCCTCCCGCTGGCCTTTTCGGACTACATTTATGCCATCGTTGTGGAGGAATACAGCATCGTGGGCGGATTTATCGTGATGCTGATCTATTTCTGTATCTTGTACCGGGCAGGCATTACGGCCCGCAAATCGTCCGACCCGCTGCTAAGCCTGATGAGCATGGGGCTGGCAATATGCCTGGTGCTGCAGGCCTGTATCAGTATGGGAGTGACCGTCAGTCTGGGGCCGGTGACCGGACAACCCCTGCCGCTTATCAGCCGGGGCGGTTTTTCCATCCTGTTCACCTCCATTTATTTGGGATTGCTGTACAAAATCAGCGCCAAAGTAATATTCGAAAATGAAAAACAACCCTCGTGATATGAAAAAGCAAGCGAACACCGAACGAAAACTGGAAGATCCCGTACGCGTCATCATTAGCGGCGGAGGTACCGGAGGCCATATATTTCCGGCCATTTCGATTGCCGGAGCCTTAGCGGCCGCCTTTGAGCACATCGAATTTCTGTTTGTAGGGGCCGAAGGCCGCATGGAGATGGAAAAAGTGCCGGCTGCCGGGTACAAAATCGTAGGGCTGCCCATCCAGGGGCTCTACCGCTCGCTCACGCCCAAAAACCTGACGGTGCTCAAAAACGCCGTCAAGAGCATCCGGATGTCGAAGAAAATCATCCGCGAATTCCAACCCGATGTGGTGGTAGGCGTGGGCGGATATGCCAGCGCCCCCGTGCTGTGGCAGGCGGCCTCGATGGGAATACCGACCCTCATCCAGGAACAGAACTCGTATGCGGGCATCACCAACAAAATCCTGTCGAAACGTTGCGACCGGATTTGTGTGGCCTACGACGGCATGGACCGTTTCTTCCCCGCCAAGAAGATTGTCATGACGGGCAATCCCGTGCGCAAGCAACTGCTGGGCGCTCTGGGCAAAAAGGCGGAAGCCTACGGGTTCTTCGGGTTCAACCCCAACAAAAAGACCTTGCTGATTATCGGAGGCAGTCTGGGGGCCCGCACCATCAACGAAAGTATGCTCAAAGGCATCAACGCCCTCATCGCCAGCACCGATTTGCAGGTGATCTGGCAAACGGGCAAGTTCTACTTCGACAAGATCAAGGCCGAGACGAAAATGTATCAAAGCAGCAACCTGATTATCACCGATTTCGTGTCGCGGATGGATCTGGCCTACAGCATCGCCGACCTGGTGGTGTCGCGCGCCGGCGCCAGCTCGATTTCGGAGCTGAGCCTGCTGCGTAAACCCTGCCTGCTCGTTCCCTCGCCCAACGTGTCGGAAGACCATCAGCGCAAAAACGCCATGGCCTTGGTGGAACGCGGTGCCGCCGAAATGATTTTGGACGCCGACGCCCTCTTCCAACTGGTGCCGGCCGCCCTGAAGCTGATCCACAGCCCCGAGAAACTGCGCAAGCTCAGCGAAGAAATCGCCTATTTCGCCCGTCCGAAGGCCGACCGTGAGATTGCCGTGGAAATCGCCAAACTGATTGGCGTAACCTTGCCGGAAGAGGCTCCCGAGGCACCCGTAGAAGAGGCGGAGCTGTCAAAAACGGCCGCCGACTGCGCCGACAAGCGTTCGTACTATTTTTTGGGAATCGGTGGCATCGGCATGAGTGCCCTGGCCCGCTACCTGGTGCAGCAGGGACACATGGTCGGCGGATACGACCGCACGCCCAGCGCCCTGACCGAAACGCTCGAGGCCGAAGGCATCCATATCCATTACGAAGACAACATCAGTAAGATACCGGTCTGCTTTATGGACCCCGAAAAGACCACCGTGGTGCGTACGCCCGCAGTTCCCGAAGACATGAGCGAACTGGTCTTTTTCAAGAAAGGCAGGTTCAACATCCTCAAACGGGCGCAACTGTTAGGCGAGATTACGGCCGAGACCGAAAATTTCTGCATTGCAGGCACCCACGGCAAAACCACCACGACCACCCTGCTGGCCCACCTGCTCCGCCAACGTCCCGAAGGGGTGAACGCCTTTTTGGGCGGTATCAGCAAAAACTACGACAGCAACCTGCTCGTTTCGGACAAAAGCCACCAAGTGGTGGTTGAGGCCGACGAATACGACCGCTCGTTTTTGCAACTTCGGCCGCACCTGGCCGTCGTGACGGCCACCGATGCCGACCACCTCGACATCTACGGCACCAAAGAGGCCATGCTCGAGAGCTTTGCCCAATTCACGTCGCTGATTCGCGAAGGGGGCAGCCTGATTTGCAAAGCAGGCATCGACCTGCAACCCAAAGTGGGCAAAAACGTGAAGGTTTACAGTTACTCCGGCGGCGACGAAGGGGATTTCCACGCCGAGAACATTCAAATCGGAAACGGTGAGATCCGTTTCGACTTTGTCGGACCCGACTGCCGTATCGGACAGGTCGGACTCGGAGTACCCGTCAAGATCAATGTCGAAAACGCCGTAGCCGCCATGGCCGCCGCACATCTGGCCGGCATGGACGACGCGACCATCGCCGCAGGGGTGCAAAGTTTCGCCGGCACCCGGCGCCGTTTCGATTTCCAGCTCAAAAACGAGCGCATGGTCTATATCGACGACTATGCCCACCACCCCAACGAACTGGCCGCCAGCATCGACTCGATCCGCAGCCTGTATCCCGACAAACGCATCTGCGGCATCTTCCAGCCGCACCTGTACAGCCGCACGCGCGATTTTGCCGAAGCCTTCGGCGAAAGCCTGTCGAAGCTCGACGCCGTCGCCCTGCTCGACATTTACCCGGCGCGCGAAGCGCCCATCAAAGGCGTAAGCTCGAACCTGATTTACAAGGCCATTCACGGTCCGCTCAAAAAACAATGTAAAAAAGAACAGTTGTTCGAATGCCTCGACAAATGGGAGTTCGATGTGCTGGTCAGCCTGGGCGCCGGCGACATCGACCGCATGGTCGGCGACATCACCCGTTATCTCGAGAACAGAATAAATGAACGATAAGACTCGAAATATTCTCCGCATCGCCGGTTTGGCGACCGCCATCGGGCTCACCCTGCTCTACGGCCTGGCCGTGGCATGGTATTGCACGCCAGTCATGCGCGAGGTGACTTGCGACAGTCTGCACATCGTCATGCGCGACGGGAAGGAGCTGCATTTCATCACCGAAAACGACGTGCACGACTTTATCACAAGCCAGCACATCCACGTCATCGGCATGACGATGAATATCGAGTCGATGCACCGCATCGAGGCCTGCATCGAAGAGATGAATATGGTCAAACGGGCCGAATGCTGGTTCGACAACGAGGGGTGTCTCATCATCAACATCTGGCAGCGCACCCCGGTATTCCGGGTCATCGGCAGCCAACATTCGTACTACGTCGATTCGCAGCGCACGCGGATGCCGTTCTCGCGCAACTACACCGCTTACCTGCCCGTCGTGTCGGGTCAGTTGGAAGAGTCGTTTGCCGTGAACGAGTTATATGATTTTATCGTATATTTGCAAGGGAATTCCTTTTGGAAAAACCATGTCGGCCAAATCGCCGTCAAGAACAACAACGAACTGGTTTTAGGAACCAAAAGCGGGGTGAGCCGCATAGAATTCGGCAGCCTCGACCACTACGAGGAAAAGTTGCGCCACCTGCAGGCCTGGTACGAACAATATCCCGACAAGGCCTTCTCGGACGAATACGCCTCGGTAAATGTCAAATACAAAGGTTTGATCTATTGTAAACGAACGGAAAAATGAAAGCTCAGCCCTACATCGTGCTTTTCGAAATCGGCAGTACCAAACTGCGCGCCGCCTTTGCCCGACGAGACGAAGACGGACAGCTGCACTTGGCCGACCTGCAGGAAAAAGAGGGGTGCTACATGCACCGCGGACTGCTGGAAAATGTCGAAAGGGTAGAGTTCGACCTCAACCATTTGTGGCTGCTGCTGAGTAACAGCTGCGACGATTTTGGCCAAGCCTACCTGTGCCTGTGCAACGACGACGACGAAAACCTGCGCAAGGCCAATGCCGCCATGATTGAGGAAATCATCGGGTTGCACCGGGGTTCGAACCGCGAGTTGGTATACGTCGGCAGCCCCCTGAAACACACGGTGGAAGCGCTTACCAGCCAGGAGGAGCGGCAGAAGGGATGCCTGTATCTCGATTTTGGCGCAGGTCACACCCATGTCCAGTGCTATTATCACAACAAAAGCCTGATTCAAAAGTCGCTTCCGGTTGGCGGGGACGACATCACCAACGACATCGCCTCGGATGTGGAGGTTTCGCTCAAAGAGGCCGAAATGCTCAAAGTGCGTCAGGGTAATGCCGTCAGCAACCAGGTGAAAAAAGCCTACATCCGCTTTGTACAGCCCAATACCGGTCAGACCAAAGCCTTGCTGAACACCGATTTGGCCAACCGCATCGAAGACCGGCTGACCACCGACTGCATCCAGCCCTATCTGAAGGCGCTGAAGGGCCACGGATTTTTCGACCGCATACCGATGGACATCGTCTTGAGCGGAGGCGCCTCGCAAATGAAGGGCCTCGAGCTGCTGCTGCAAAACAGTTGTCCGCAAGCCGGTATCCGCCGGGCCGATGCCAGCAGCCTGCTCGCCGGCGAAGACCAGAAATACAACCGGCCCGAATACCACTCCCTGCTCGGCCTTTTGCAGAGCCTGACGATGTTTGAGCCTCCCAAGGAAGGATTGGGCCGCTTTTTCAGGAGAGATCCGAAGAAAAAGAAGGAGGAAAAGAAGAAAAAGGAGCCGACGCTGACACCGGGCATCCCGGAAGAAAAAACCAAGTTGGACAAAAAAGTGGACAACCTGATGGATGCCATTTATACCGATTAAACCTGTTTCCATGGAAGAACGACTGAATATTCTCAATTTCACGCAATCCGACTCGATTGTCAAAGTCATCGGTGTCGGTGGGGGCGGCGGGCATGCCGTCGGCAAGTTGTACAACGAAAGCCCCGACAACATCTCGTTTTTGGTATGCAATACCGATACGCAAGACCTCAAAAGCTCGCCGGTACCCTTCCAACTGCCGCTTGGCCGCGAAATCACGCACGGCAACGGTTGCGGAGCCGACCCCGAGAAGGGACGTCTCGCCGCCGAAGAATGCCGCCAAGAAATCTATGATTTGCTCAACGACGGCACCCGCATGGTGTTCATCACGGCCGGCATGGGCGGCGGCACCGGCACCGGAGCCTCGCCCGTCATCGCCAAAATCGCCCGCGACGAGCTGCACATCCTGACCATCGGCATCGTCACCCTGCCCTTCCTGTTCGAATACGGCAAACGCTACGGGCGCGCGCTCGAAGGCATCAAGGCGCTGAAAGAATGTGTCGATTCGCTGGTCATCATCAGCAACGAGCTGCTCTTTGACACCAACCCCGACATGAGCCTCGAAAACGCCTTTTCGAGTGTCGATGCCGTCGTGTCGAATGCGGCCCGCAGCATCGCCGAGATCGTGACCGTTCCGGGCAATATCAACATCGACTTTGCCGATGTCAACACCATCATGAACAACAGTGGCGTGGCCATCATGAATATCGGATACAGCAAGTCGGGCATGGAACACCGGCTCGAGGAGGCGCTGCGCGACGCACTCAACACCCCGCTGCTGCAAAACAAAAAGATCGAAGGCGCCAACCGGGTGCTGCTCAACATCTACACTTCGAAAGAGCACCCGCTGAGCATGCCCGAGGTCGATTACATCAACGAGTTTCTGCAAACACTCGAAATCGATCAGGACTGCGACGTGATTTGGGGCTACAGCACCCTGGACGGGCTGGAGGAATCGCTCAAAGTCACGCTGATCATCACCGGTTTCGAGGTCGAGGAAATCCCCGAATTCCGCGAAGAATACGCCCGGCTGACCAAAACCCGCCGACAGGCCAAAACCCCGGCGACACCACAGGAGCCCGGCAAAATCGCCACCTTTACCGAAAGCGAGATGAACGACGACGTCGAGCAAATCGACTTTAGTTTCGACACCGGCAACATCGATTTGCCACCTTCAAAACGCTAACCCATTCATTGAACTATACGACTATGGAATTAATTGATCAAATTACCGAAGACATCAAAAAGGCCATGCTTGCCAAAGACAAGGTACGCCTCGACACCCTGCGCGGCATCAAAAAAGAGCTGCTCGAAGCCAAAACGGCCAAAGGGGCCGACGGCTCGGTGAGCGAAGACGCCGGACTCAAAATCATGCAGAAAATGGTGAAACAACGCAAAGAAAGCGCCGAAATCTACCAAGGCATGGGCCGTCAGGACATGGCCGAGTCCGAATTGCAGCAAGCCGCCGTCATCGAAGAATACCTGCCCAAACCGCTGACCGACGCCGAACTGACGGCCGCCGTACAGGCCATCATCGCCGAAACCGGCGCCAAAGGCCCGCAAGAGATGGGCAAGGTGATGGGTGTTGCCTCCAAACGTCTGGCCGGCAAGGTCGAAGGCCGTGCCTTATCCGAAAAAGTAAAAGCTTTGTTAAACCAATAAATCAAAAGAACTATGACTTACCAACCCAATCCCAACCGCTACGACGGCCGCATGGAATATCGCTACTGCGGCAAGAGCGGTTTGCAACTGCCGCGCCTTTCGCTGGGCCTGTGGCAGAACTTCGGCGACGTGTCGTCGCAAACCGAAGCCGAAAAAATGTTGTGCATGGCCTTCGACGAAGGCGTGACGCATTTCGACCTGGCCAACAACTACGGATACCCTGCCGGTACGGCCGAGAGCAATTTCGGCAAACTGTTCAAGAAAAACTTTGCCGCCCACCGCGACGAGATGCTGATTTCGACCAAGGCGGGCTACATGATGTGGGCCGGCCCCTACGGCGACTGGAGCTCGCGCAAATACCTCATTTCGAGCCTCGACCAAAGCCTCAAGCGCATGGGCCTCGACTATGTCGATATCTTCTATTCGCACCGCTACGACCCCAACACGCCGATTGAAGAGACCATGCAGGCGCTGACCGACATCGTCCGCCAAGGCAAGGCGCTGTATGTGGGCATTTCGAACTATCCCGAAGAGGCCGCCCGCAAGGCTTTGTGGATTTTGGCCGAAAACCACACGCCGTGTCTGATTTACCAAGGCCGCTACAACATGCTTTACCGCGATGCCGAAAACGGTCTGTTCGACGCCCTGCGCGAAAGCCGTGTGGGTTATATCAGCTTCTCGTGCCTGGCACAAGGCGTATTGTCGGACAAGTACCTGAAGGGAATTCCCAAGAACTCGCGTGCCGCCGACCCGCACAGCGAGCTGCACGCCGAGAGCATCACGCCGGCACTGGTGGCTCAAATCAAAGCGCTCAACGACGTGGCCAAACGACGCGGACAAACCCTCGCCCAAATGGCGCTGGCCTGGACGCTGCGCGACGATGTGGTGACGTCTTCGCTGGTGGGTGTCAGCACCTGCAAACAGCTCAAGAGCAACCTCGAGGCCATCAAAAACACGCATTTCTCCGACGAAGAACGCCGCGAAATCGACCGTATCATCTACGGATAACCGGTCTGCCCGTCATTTCGGACGGGGACAAATGAATATTTTATGTGTGGGGGCGGATGATTATTCGCCCCTACATATTATCTTTGTGGTGGAATTGAATGCGAGGCATGATCAAACACATCGACTGGTATATCATTAAAAAATTTTTGGGGGCGTACTTCCTGACCATGCTCCTCATCATCGGTGTGGCCATTGTCATCGACATTACCGAAAAGATGGACGACTTCTACAACGAGCGTCTGGGCATCAAAACGATTATCCTGGACTATTACGTCCACTTCGTTCCCTACTATGCCAACCTGTTCAGCTCGGTATTCACGTTCATCTCGGCGATTTTCGTCACCTCCAAGATGGCCGGCAACACCGAAATCATCGCCATGCTGGCCGGCGGTATCAACTACAAGCGGATTCTGGTGCCCTATCTGTTTTCGGCATGCCTGATTTTCGCGCTGTCGTTTTATATCGGTTCCGAAATCATCCCGAAAGGCAACGCCAAGCGCATCGCCTTCGAAAGTCAGTACATCGAGCACACCAAGGTCGAATCGAACCAACACAACATCCAGATTAAAATCAGCCCGGAGGCAACCATCTACCTCGAGCGCTATAGCCGCAAATCCAACAGCGGAACCCGTTTCTCGATGGATAATTTTGAAGGGAAACACCTGGTCAGCCGCACCACCGCCCAAACCATCCACTACCAGGAAGACGGCACCTGGCTGCTACGCAATTACCAGACGCGCACCTTCGACGGCATCCGCCAGGAAGTCAGTGTCGGCGACACGATTGTCCTGCCGCTGGCCATGGAGCCGTCCGACTTTATTGACATCGAAAATTATCAGGAGCAGCTCACCACCGGCGAGCTCAAACGCTATATCGACCACGAAACCCAGCGCGGCCGCGGCGGCCTCAACGCCTACAAACTCGAATACCAGAAACGGTTCGGCATGCCCTTTATGGCGATTATTCTGACGCTGATTGGGGTGACTTTGTCGTCGAAGAAGGTGCGGGGCGGCATGGGCATCAACCTGCTGATTGGTGTGGCGCTCAGCGTGATTTACATCATTTTGATGATTGTGGCGCCGTCGTTCACGATTCAGGCGGGCATCAACCCGGCGTTTGCGGTATGGGTGCCCAACGCCATTTTCCTCTGCATCGGGCTGTATCTCTACCGCATCGCCCCGAAATAATCTACCGACCTCACCCCCGGGTCCTGGCAGACCTCACCCCCGACCCCTCTCCACTGTGGAGAGGGGAGGCCTATAGTTTAGTCAATAACTCATCGGTTTTAACCTCCATTTTGCTAAAAGCAAACCATTTTTTCCCAAGATCTTTGAGTGATGCTCCTATATGATACACGGTTTCGTCAATACAAAGAAAACGATCGTGTGTATTTGCGAACGCATCTATCTTGATTAGAGGATATTGTGCATTATGTCGAATAAGATCGAGATGTAATTGGCGTGAAATATTATGGGGGTATATCTGGGCCGAAACTCCTGATTTTCGCTTGTCTAACATGACCAAAACACTATCATCCACATAATTGTCAAATAGTACAATTTTTGATTTAGCTTCCCTAACAAGATCGCATACAAAACTATAAGCGTCAAAAATCTGTCCTTCAAAGAAGATTCCATGTTTCGGAGGAAGACGTTCCTCAAATTTCCGAAAAATAGAGTCTAGTTTTTTGTCTGTTTCTGATTGATGTTCTTCCAATAGTTTCAGACGTTGAAATACTGCAGCATTTGTAATCAAAAAACGACGCATAATCACAAAGGCGTTCATAATCCTGACGCTCATTTCTATTGCTATTGGGCTATGCAAAACTGAAGACAATTGAGCAATGCCTTGTTCTGTAAACACGTAAGGAAGCGAGGGGTTATATTTCAATGATTGCAGGTTGTCGCAATTTGCGATAACCTCATCACGTTCAAATTCTGTCAGTTGAAATCTGAAAGACTCAGGGAATCTTGCAATGTTTCTTTTTACCTGTTCGTTAAGTCGACTCGTTGAAACGCCATACAACCGGGCCAAATCACGGTCTATCATCACTTGAGTACCACGAATATTAAGTATTAAATTTTCGATACCGGCAGAGACTTCCGATTGGGTGTTTGATGTAATCTTAGATAAATCTTTTTCTCCCATTTTCTTCGTAAGAATTTTAGATGTAAAACAAGCGCCTAAAGCAATGCAAAGGTAATGATTTTGGTGGGATTGTGTCCGACCTCACCCCGGCCCCTCTCCACGGTGGAGAGGGGAGCACCGCAAAAACAAAATCCCCTCGCCCTGGATAGAGAGAGGGGTTAGGGGTGAGGGTTACAGCCGCCCAAAAATTTCCGTTGCTGGCATCTGCATTTTGCAGAAGGCGAACCATTTCTTGCCCAAATCCTTGATGGACGCACCGATGTGATAGACAGTGTCGTCGATAATCAAAAACCGGTCATGCGATTTGGTGAATTGATGCACCGTTATCGGTGAGTATTGCGCGTTGTGTTTTTGAAGCGCCACCGCAAATGACGGGGACGATTGT
>JAGCZK010000066.1 GCA_017960065.1 Paludibacteraceae bacterium | reverse complement strand
CGAGGTCGAATACGGCGATTTTCATGGCCTTCTGGGTTTTGTCCAAACCGTATGCCAAAGCGGCAGCCGTCGGTGCGTTGACGATACGTTTCACCTTCAGACCGGCAATTTCACCGGCTTCCTTGGTGGCCTGACGTTGCGAGTCGCTGAAGTAGGCCGGTACGGTGATGACCGCTTCGGTCACTTCGCTGCCCAGATAGTCTTCGGCGGTTTTCTTCATCTTTTGAAGAATCATGGCCGAAATTTCCTGCGGCGTGTACAGACGGCCGTCGATGTCGATACGCGGCGTGTTGTTTTCGCCTTTTACCACGCTGTAGGGCACGCGGGCGATTTCCTTGTCCACCTGGTCGTAGGTTTCACCCATGAAACGTTTGATGGAGAAGATGGTTTGTGTAGGGTTGGTGATGGCCTGACGTTTGGCCGGATCGCCGACCTTGCGTTCGCCGCCGTCAACAAAGGCCACGATCGAAGGAGTGGTGCGCTTGCCTTCGCTGTTGGCGATTACGGTAGGCTCGTTGCCTTCCATTACGGATACACACGAGTTGGTGGTACCCAAGTCAATTCCGATAATCTTGCTCATAGTGCTATAATTTTTAATTGTTTGTTATTCGAATTTCAATTGTTTCGGACCGATGTCCGCCTTCTATTGTCAAAAATTGTGCCAATTCAAAAAAAACTGACAATCTGACAAATTCTGCCGATATTTGCGTATCTTTGTGTCCAACATTATAAAAATATAAGACAGCTATGTCAGGCAAAACCCTTTTGTTTGCGCTTTCGCTTTGTTCGGGGCTGCTGGCAGCCGCATCCGCGCAAGCGGCATCCGTGGCACCGCTTTCCGACGGCGAACATTTCTGCCAGTGGCACGACGGCCGGTTGGTGTCGGCCGCATACCGCAAGGCAGCCGAAACCGAAACCTTGTTCAGCCTTTCGGAGATGCGGGGCGAAAAACCCGATTCCGTGCAGCAAATCACTTTCAGCCCCGACGAACGTCGGGTGATGCTGCTTGGCTCCGACGACCAATACTACCTCTACAACATCGAGTCGAACCGCTGCAGCCTGCTGTCGCCCGAGGCAGAGGTGTCGTACCCGGTGTTTTCGCCCGACGGCAAGAACATCGCCTTTGTCCGTGGCAACGACTTGTGGGTCAAACGGCTCGAATACGACACCGAGTTTGCCGTAACCAAAGACGGTGACCGTGGAGAACCCAACGGCCTGCGCACCGAAGATTTCAGGCAGGCGTTCGGCAGTGCCGTTACCCTGGCCTGGCTGGCCGACGGCAAGCACCTGTGCTACGTCAAGGGCCGCCAGCTGATGATGTACAGCATGCAATACAAATGGAACCGTCCGGTCAGCTTGCCGGCCGAGGCCGACTGCATCACCCGCATCGTACCGTCGCCCGACCCGCTCAAATTTGGCGTGATGGCCCTCAACAGCCGTCAGACAAAACTCCAGCTGATACTGGTCGATGCCGGCACCTTCATTGCCAAAACCGTTTATAAGGAAGAAGACGGACGTTTTGTGGCGCCCGCCGCAGCGGTGAATCTGTTGTGGGCCGGTGCAGCCGACAACTACTTTGTGCTGTCGCAAGCCGACGGCTATACCCACATCTACCAATATAACCTGTTGGGAAAGAAGCTGAAACAACTCACTTCGGGCAAATTCGACGTGACGGCGCTGCTGGGCTACGATGCTGCAGCCGGCAATGTTTTTTTCGAATCGACCGAGGCCGGTCCGCTCAAGCGCGGTCTGTATGTGGTTTCGGTCAAATCCGGCAAGCGTACGGCCCTGACCGAATCGCTCGACCGTCGCAGCGTGTCGCTGTCAGCCACCTGGAAGTATGCCGCCCTTTACGATGAGGCCCGCCTGGCGGTTTGCGACCTCAAAGGCAAAGTCTTGTCGTCGTCAGCGCCTGCCGAAAGCGGTGCCAAACCGCAACTGACCGAAGTGGCCGGCTTTGCCGGGTATGTTTTGTCGGCTGCCGAACCGCGCGGCCTATTGCTGGTGGCGGCCGATCCGAACACCTGGCAGAGCTCCGACTACCGGTTCTTGAATGAGGCCGGTTATGTGGTCGCCTGTTTCCAGGTCAGTGGTGCCGAGGGGCGGGGCAAAGACTTTTTGCAGGCCCCTTACCGCAAAATGTGTACGGTGCCCGCGCAAGACTATGCCAAATTGGCATACGCCTTGTCGCAACGCTATAACATCAGCCCCAACCGTTGCTTTATTCTCGGTAACGGGCTGCAGGCAGCGGTTGCTCTGACGGCCGCCGCATTGCCCGACACGCCGTTTGCCGCCTGTGTGGCCCTGCGGCCCGAGACCGACTTGCAAAGCGCCAATCCGCTGCTGGTCGAGCGCGTGATGCAGACGCCGGGCGCCAACTCGGCCTATCAGACCGAATCGCCCATGGGGCAGTGCCGGCAGCTGAAAAGCCGCCTGTTGCTGGTCGATTATGTCAGCCTCGAAAAAGCCGATGCACCGAAACTGTGGCGCTACCTGAGCCAGTTGCAGGGCAGTGGCCGTTTGTTCGAGTTGCAACTCTATCCGGGCGTGTGCCCCTGCTCGGTCGATGATTTGTCGTTGCCGCATTTGCAGCAGACTTTGTTGGAATTTTTTAACCGTTAAGCAATCGTTATACCGATATGAGCAAACCTACGTTATATGTCATGGCCGCCGGTATGGGCAGCCGTTATGGCGGGCTGAAACAGATGGACCCGCTGGGCCCCAACGGAGCCACCATCATTGATTATTCGATTTACGATGCCATCCGCGCCGGTTTCGGCAAAGTGGTCTTTGTCATTCGCCGCGATTTTGAGCAGGACTTCCGCGAAATCGTCATTTCCAAGTTCGAACACAAAATTCCGGTCGAAGTGGTGTTCCAGGATTTGAACGCCCTGCCCGAAGGCTTCCGTGTCAATCCCGAACGGGTCAAGCCTTGGGGAACCAACCACGCGGTGCTGATGGGGCGCGGGGTGGTGAACGAACCCTTTGCCGTGATCAACGGCGACGACTTTTACGGCCGCGACGCCTTCCGCGTATTGGGCGAGGCGCTCCAAAAGATGCAGGGCTCCAAAGGCCGCTATTGCATGGTGGGCTTTCCGGTGCGCAACACCCTGTCGGAGCAGGGGACTGTATCGCGCGGCGTGTGCACGACCGACGCCCAGTCGCACCTGAAATCCATTGTGGAACACACCAAGTTGCACGCCCAGGGCGATGCCATTGTCAATGACAACGAAGACGGCAGCCAGACACAAGTTCCGGCCGACACCCTCGTGTCGATGAACATGTGGGGCTTCACCCCCGACTATTTCGAATACTCCTACGAGTTTTTCAAAGAGTTTTTGAAAACCAACGAAAAGAGCCTGAAGGCCGAATTCTATATTCCGACCATGGTCGATCACTTGATCAAGACCCGTCAGGCTTCGGTCGAAGTGCTCGGTACCACCTCCAAGTGGTTCGGAGTGACGTACGCCGACGACAAAGACTATGTGAAAGCCTCGCTGAGCGCCTTGATTGACGCGGGCGAATATCCCGAAAACCTGTGGGCATGAAAAAAACACTCCTTCCCCTTTTGACAATCGTTTTTGGGCTGGTGTTGGCCTTTTCGGCCTGCCATCGGCCCGAAGTGGAGATGACCGACGGGTTTGTGTCCGACACCCTGGGTGCCCTGACCAACCGCTGGTACATTGTCGATTATCCGTTTTACCAAGACTGCGACCGGGGCTCCTACGTCGAGCTGCAGAAGCAGGCCCTGTGTCATGCCTATATCCAGTGCAACGACGAGCCCCACATGGACGGAACGTGGAGCTGGGACGGGAAGGAATTGTGGATTAACTGCGACATTTTTGCCGGTCTGAGAGGCGTTACGCCGCGCGGCAAAATCAAGCGGATTGACCAGCAGACGCTGCAGATGGTTATCCGTCTGCCGGTATTGGGCAATTGCACGGTCACACTGTCGCGTATCAATCCCGTTACCGGGAATCCCTACAACGGCGAAGATTAGACCGACTGGTTGATTTGTCCGATATAGTCGAGCAAATCCTGGCGTCCTAAGCCTGTCTCTGACGATGAATAGAAAATCGGAGGCAGGCTTTCCCATGTTTGGAGCAGGGTGTTGCGGTAGGCCTCCATGTTGCTTTCGAGCGCCCTTTTCGACAGTTTGTCGGCCTTGGTGAAGACCAGACTGAACGGCACGCCGTTTTCGCCCAACCACTGGATAAATTCGAGGTCGATGCGTTGCGGGTCGAGGCGGCTGTCGATGAGGACGAACAGGTTGGTGAGTTGTTCGCGCTCGAGGATGTAGCCCTTGATGCGTTGCTCGAGCCGTGCGCGTTCGTTTTTGCCCACCCGTGCATAGCCGTAGCCGGGCAGGTCCACCAGGTACCAGGTGTCGTTGACGGTGAAGTAGTTGACCAAAAGTGTTTTGCCGGGTTTGGCGCTGGTTTGTGCCAGTCCCTTGACGCCTGTCAGCATGTTGATGAGCGACGACTTGCCGACATTCGAACGGCCGATAAAGGCGTATTCGGGCAGCGATGACTTGGGCAGGTCGGCTTGTCGGGCGCAACTTTTCAGAAAAACGGCGGAGTTGATTTGCATATTTTGGTCGGTATGGTGGGCCTTTGGCGCAAAGATACGGATATTTTTTGGGACAAACACCGCTTTTTGGGGTGGAATTTTGATATATGTCGCCAAATGGGCGGCCGAAATATTTTGTATCTCATTACAAAATCGTATATTTGTAAATAAATTAGACATTTTGCAATCGTATCCGTCATATTTGCTCGAAAATGCGGTCAACCAGCTGGCCAAACTGCCCGGTGTCGGGCGCAAGTCGGCCTTGCGGCTGGCCCTGTATCTGCTTCGGCAAGACGAGCAAAGCGTGCAGGATTTTGCCGGTTCGGTGCTGATGTTGCGCCAGCAGGTGAATTACTGCAAGCATTGCCGCAACATTTCGGATACCGACGAGTGCGCCATCTGTCAGGACCGTACGCGCGACCGCTCGATTGTGTGCGTGGTCGAAACCGTCAAGGAAGTGATGCTGGTGGAGAATACCGGCCGTTACCGCGGTTTGTACCATGTGTTGGGAGGCGTAATCTCGCCGATGGACGGCATCAAGCCTTCGGATCTGGAAATCGATTCGTTGGCCGCGCGGGTGGCCGCCGGTGGCATCGATGAGGTGGTGCTGGCGCTGAGCACCACGATGGAGGGGGATACCACCGCCTATTACATCGCCAAAAAACTGTCGGGGCTGCCGGTGCGTCTGACCACCATTGCCCGGGGCGTGGCGCAGGGCGACGAATTGCAATATGCCGACGAGCTGACGCTCGGAAATTCGATTGTGAACCGCGTGCCATACGCCAAATAAGTGGATGATGAAAGAGATGTTGAAACGCCTGTTGTTTTGGTACTACCTGCTGTATGCCGGAAGCCTGGCCGCTGTCTGCTGGATTCAGTTCGGACTGAGACAGCCCCTGCTGGCCGAGGTGGACGCCAATACCCTGCAAGTGCTCAAAACCCTCAGCTACCTGCTGTCGTTGGGGCTGGCCCCGTTTGCCTTGTGGTTGTTTGCGCGCATGACCAAAAAACGGATGGCGCCCGAAGCCTACCGCCGGGCCTTTTTGGTGAAGACGGCCCTGTTTGCCGTGCCGGTGGTGTTCGACTTGGTGCTGTACGCTTTGCTGATGGACCTTTCCAGCATTCTGATGCTGGCCATTGTGTTGCTGTTGTGGGTGTTGGCCAAACCGACCAAAGCCGATCCTTGGGCCGGTCAGTCGGACGAAGGGGAGGAGGATCCATGCTGACGCTGGCGGTCGATTTTGACGGAACGATTGTCGAGCACGCCTATCCCAAAATCGGGCGCGAGATTCCGTTCGCCATCAGCACCCTGCGCAAGTTGCAGGCCGAAGACGGTTGCCGGATTATCCTCTGGACCGTGCGCTCGGGCGAGTTGCTCGATGAGGCGGTGGCCTACTGCCGCGAACGCGGTTTGGAGTTTTATGCGGTCAATGCCGAGTTTCCGGAAGAGGACCTGATCAACGACGGCCGGCGCAAAATTGCCGCCGACGTGTATATCGATGACCGGAACGTGGGCGGCTTGCCGGATTGGGGAGTGATTTACGCCGCCCTGCACGATGGACTGAAACCTCAATGGGGAGGCAATTACGCACCTCAGCCCGCGCGCAGGTGGTGGCTGTTTTGGAAATAGAACCAAGAAATCAGATACGAAATACGATGAAATTATCCGTAATCATCATTAACTACAAGGTACCCGAGTACCTGCTGCAATGCCTCGATTCGCTGTACAAATCGTTGGAGGGGGTCGATTCGGAGGTAATCGTGGTCGATAACCACTCGCAAGACGATTCGCGCTCGTGGGTAACATCGTATTTTCCGAAAGTGGAGTGGATTGACGCTCCCGAAAACTTAGGCTTTGCCCGGGCCAACAATCTGGCCATCCGTCGGGCGCAAGGCGCGTATGTGCTCTTGCTCAACCCCGACACCTTCATCTCCGAAAACTGTATCCGACGCGTCCTTGACTTTGCCGATCAGGCTCCCGATTTCGGTGCCTTGGGCGTTCGGATGATTGACACATACGGCCGCTTTTTGCCAGAGTCGAAACGCAACCTGCCAACGATGTGGTCGTCGTTTTGCAAGATGTCGGGCCTGTGGCGCATTTTGGGCCGCAACCCGTATTACAACGAGCATTTGGGCGAAAAGGAATGCGGCGAGACCCCGGTGCTGGCCGGAGCCTTTTTGCTGATGAACAGGCAGGCCTTGGGCGATACGGCCCTGTTCGACAAGGATTTCTTCATGTACGGCGAAGACATCGACCTGTCGTACCGGATTACGCAGGCCGGTTTCAAAAACTACTATTTCCCCGAAACCATCGTCCACTACAAGGGCGAAAGCGCCAAAAAGAACTCGATGATGACGGTGCGTCTGTTTTATGACTCCATGCGTATCTATTACAAAAAGCACTATACCAACAAGTTCTGGTACGCGATGGTGGTGATTTGTGTGCAGATTCTGACTTTCTTTTCCTATATCTTCACCTTCTTCCGCAGCCACTCGATTTTTGTGGCGCGCGAGGTGGTCGAATACAATGCGGCGGAGCACAGTTACGAAGAGCTGATCGGACTGATTGATGCCAACACCACCCTCAAGCGTGTGGTGATCCGCCACGATGATTTTTCGATTCGTTTATGAGTTGGAACGAGGGCGTTTTGCGCTTGCGCGCGTTGGAAATGAGCGATTTAAAGTTGCTCGATGCGGTCGAAAACGACCCGTCGCACTGGGCGGCTGGGAGCACCTTGGCCCCTTTGTCGCGCTTTATGCTGAGCCGCTATTTGCGCGAGTCGGCCGAAAACGACATATATGCCCTGCGTGCCTGGAAGATGGTGGCCGAAACCCCCGACTCGCACGAGGCGGTCGGCTTGGTGGACCTGTTCAATTTTGAGCCCGAACACGCCCGGGTCGAAATGGGCGTGCTGGTGCTGCCTGCCTTTCGCGGCCGCCATTACGGCGCGGCCATGGTGTGCCAGACGCTCGGTTACCTGCGCGAGGTGCTGCATGTCCACGAGGCGCACTGCATCGTGGCGCAAAGCAACACCGCTTCGCAACAAATGCTCCTGCGGGCAGGATTCGTGCAAAGCGGTGTGCTGAAGGACTGGTGCCGCATCCAAGGCGGCTACGAGTCGGCGTTCGTTTATCAGTGTCTGCTCGATTAGTTGACCTTGTAGTCGAACTTCACCGACTTCAATTCTTCGTTGGCCTTTACGATTTTTTGCTTGAGGTTTTGCTTGTACTCGGCCAGACGTGCCGACAGGCCGGCATCCGACACTGCCAGTATCTGTACGGCCAAGATGCCGGCGTTTTGGGCGCCGTTAATGCCTACGGTGGCTACCGGGATGCCGGGAGGCATTTGGACGATGGCCAGCAAGGCATCGAGGCCTTCGAGGCTCGATTTGATGGGAACACCGATGACTGGCAGTGTCGTCATCGAAGCGATGACGCCGCCCAGGTGGGCGGCCATGCCGGCTGCGGCGATAATGACTTTGATGCCCCGTGCCTGTGCTCCCTTGGCGAATTGTTCCACTTCTTCGGGCGTGCGGTGAGCCGACAGGGCGTTCATTTCAAAGGGAATCTGGAATTCGTCCAGTACCTTGGCGGCCTTTTCCATGATGGGCAGGTCGCTGGTGCTTCCCATGATGATACTTACCATTGCATTCATACGCGATTATTTTTTTAAATGGATTTTGCAGTTGACGGGCCGGTGGTCGGAGTAGTCCAACGGACCGATGTCGAAGCGGCTGACACCGAATCGTTTGTCGGCAAACAGGTAGTCGATGCGGATGCCGATTTTCCAGATGCTGCAGGTCGATCCCAAGCCCCGGGCTCCGCTTAAGAAACAGTCCTGGAAGTTGCGGTGTAGCAGCTGGTAGGTGTACGAGGCCGGCAGGTCGTTGAAGTCGCCGGCGATGATGACCGGGTAGGGCGAGGCCTTGGCCGCTTCGAGAATCTTGCGGGCCTGCTGCGCCCGTGGTTTGGCGGCACGGTCGAGTTTGTCCGAAATCTGCTTCAGCTTCGACTTTAGCTTTTCGCGCCAGTTTTCGCGTTCGATGGAAAACTGTTTCTCCTGCGAGTCGAGGCGGTTCGACTGCAAGTAGGCGGTGAAGACCCGGATGGTGTCGCCACCGATGGCCAGGTCGGCTGCAATGGCCTGCTGGTATTTCGAATCCAGGTCGATGTAATGCTCGGCGACAATCGGGTATTTCGAAAAGATGGCCAGCCCCTTCTTGTAGTTGTATTCGGATACGGGCGTGTGGCAGAGGCGGTACGGGTACTGGCGCATCTTGCGCAACACGAAGCTGGTGTCGTGCCCCCCGACTCTTTCGTAGCCGAATTCCTGCAGGCAGACAATGTCGGCCGATTCTTCGGCCAGACGGTCGAGCAGCAGGCCGCCAATGGTGTTGCGCCCTTCCTTATTCTTGAAAAACTGAAAGAATTCGACGTTGTACGAAGTGATGCTGAACTCGTGTTCCGCCGTGTTGGGACGGACGGGCT
The DNA here is from genome assembly GCA_017960065.1 of Paludibacteraceae bacterium. GTDB lineage: Bacteria > Bacteroidota > Bacteroidia > Bacteroidales > Paludibacteraceae > Enterocola. The sequence continues at coordinate 3,503 of JAGCZK010000066.1, read as the reverse complement.
TGGAAAAGAGGCTGACGGTCGAAAGCAGAATAGGGAGGCTGACCAGCAGCGGAACCAGGGGGAGCAGGCAGAGCCAGCCCTTTCGGCGCAAACACCAATATATCAGCAGAAAGCCCAGAAACAGGCACAGGGGCAGGAACAAGCCGTTCCACGAACCGAAAATCGACAAGACCGGTTGTGGCGGAATGTAGGCGCACAGCACAATCAGCAGCAGGACGATGGCGGCCACCAGCCCGGCAAATACCAACGGAATATGCAGTAGGCGCTTGATCATGAACGGCCGTTTTGCTCAAAAAGTTTCTTCTTTTCGTCGTCGGAGAGGGCGTCGTAGCCCGACTGGCGGAGTTTTGTCAGGATTTCGTCGAGGTTGTCGGCCGGCTCGGGGTCTTTGACTTCCTCGTAAGGCGTGTAGATGCCGCTCTTTTCGTAGAAATAGCACTTGACGGAATCGGCCATGTCGCCCAGCCACATGGCCGGACGCAGCAGGTCGATGTGCCATTTGCGGCCGACGATGATCCACGCGTAGCCCAGCAGGCCGCCCCCCAGGTATGCAGCCAGGGTGCCCAGGGTGTTTTGGCTGGTGCCCAGCAGGCTGACGGCCAGGAAGACGAGGATGATCCAGTTGAGCGGAACGTCTTTTCCGAATATCCGGTAGGTGCTTTTGCCCGCTTTCGGAATCAGGGCGCAGACAATGGCCATGATGCCGGCGGAGGCGCCGATGAGGCGTGCGGCCGGAAGCGGAAACGAAATCAGCGCCGAAAATTCATAGAGGGCGAGGTAGCAGACGGCGCCGGCGATGGTGCCCGTAAAAAACAGGGCCAGCAGCCGCTTAAACGACAGATGTTGCAGGAAGATACGGCCGAATCCGTACAGAATCAGGCAGTTGCCCAGCAAATGCCAAAGATTCAGATGCACCCACGGGTAGGTCAGAATCGTCCAGGGGTAGCGAATCCATTCGTCGGTATAGGAGGGCATGGTGGTGTACAGGTCAACCGCCGGCCAGAAAATGCGCACGAAAAGCCGCAGCAGGTACAGGGCTGCCAAAACGGCCGTCATTACAAGCAGTTGGCGGTCGTTGCCGCCCGATTTCCAAATCTTTTCGAAAAACGCTTTGAACTTTTCCATTAGTATAGTTGGTTACGTTTTTTCCAGACAAACAACAGCAGTCCGCCGAAAATCATGCCGCCCAAGTGGGCGAAATGGGCCACTCCGTCGCTGCTGCCCTGAATGCCGAAAAACAGTTCCAAAATGGCGTAGCCGGCCACAAAGTAGGGGGCGCGTATGGGAATGGGGATGAAGAACAGGTAGATGCTGGCTTGCGGAAACAAAATGGCGAAGGCCAACAGCAGTCCGAAAACCGCACCCGAGGCTCCGACGGTCACCAGCAGGTCTTGCAGGTAGTATTGTTGGATGACCGGCAGCTGGCTGAGGTCGAACATCCAGGCCAGTTGCTGGATGAGCCCGGCACCGATTCCGCAGACGGTGTAGTAGAGCAGAAACCGTTTCGAGCCGAGGGCGTATTCGATGTCCTTTCCGAACATCCACAGGGCGAACATGTTGAAAAGAATGTGCTGGAAATCCCTCAAATCGTGCATAAACATATAGCTGGCCAGCTGCACCAGGTTGAATTGTTCGGATTTCCAGTAGTGCATGCCAAGCAGGTTGTTGAGATCGCAGACGCCGGCTCTGTTTAACACCCAGGCCGATACCCACATACAGACATTGATAATGATCAAATGCTTGACCACAGGCGGAAAGAGGCTCGATTGCGAGGACTGATAGCTCATGTCGGTTAATTTGGTTTGCAAATTTAATGATTTTCGCAATTTTTTTTGGAAAAATAATTGTTCTTAACAAAAATTGTGTATCTTTGTCATCGTGAATGTCACCCCAACGTCACGAAAAACAACAGTTTCGCTAATGACTGGGATGCACGAACGAAGAATTTGACGAAATCTATTTACTAACCATTAATCAATTAAGTGTATGAATAAATCAGAATTAGTCAGCGCTATCGCTGCAAAATCCGGCTTGAGCAAAGTTGACTCGGCTAAAGCTTTGAACGGAATGATGGAAGCTATCAAAGGCGCATTGAAAAAAGGCGACAAAGTGGCTTTGGTTGGCTTCGGTACTTTCTCGGTTTCGAAACGCAGCGCTCGTCAGGGCATCAACCCCGCTACCCAAAAGACCATTACTATCGCCGCCAAGAAAGTGGTGAAATTCAAAGCTGGTGCAGATTTGGCTGACGAAGTTAAATAATCAGACCAGTTTTCAGACTAAAAAGGACTTCCTGATGCGAAGTCCTTTTTTTTTATTACCTTTGCACCCAAATTTGACAATGTTATGGAAAAAATGTTGACAGAAGGGGTTATCGCCGCCGTCAAAGCGCTTTATGACGCCGATGTGGAAGCATCGCAGGTGACCTTGCAAAAAACCAAGAAAGAATTTGCCGGGGATTTGACCCTCGTGGTGTTCCCGCTGCTCAAAGTCTCGCGCAAGAAGCCCGACGCTACGGCTGCCGAGCTGGGACAGTGGCTCAAGGACAACCTGTCCGTGGTGTCGGATTTCAATGCGGTCGGCGGCTTCCTGAACCTGGTGCTCTCCGGCTCGATTTGGCTCGACACGCTCCGCTCGATCGATGCCGACGAACGCTTCGGATTTACGGCTCCTACGGCCGACGCCCCGCTGGTGATGATCGAATACTCTTCGCCCAACACCAACAAGCCCCTGCACTTGGGCCATATCCGCAACAACCTGCTCGGATTCAGCCTGGCCGAAATCATGAAGGCCAACGGCTATCGGGTGGTGAAAACCAACATTGTCAACGACCGCGGCATCCACATCTGCAAGTCGATGTTGGCCTGGCTCAAATACGGCAACGGCGAGACGCCCGCTTCGAGTGGCCTCAAAGGCGACCATCTGATTGGCAACTACTATGTGGCCTTCGACAAGCATTACAAAGAGCAGGTGAAGGCTTTGATGGCCCAAGGCATGGACGAAGACACCGCCAAACGCGAGGCTCCGCTGATGAAGGAAGCCTCCGAAATGCTCCGCAAATGGGAAGCCGGCGACGCCGAGGTGCGCGAACTATGGGCACGCATGAACGCTTGGGTTTACGAAGGCTTTGATGTGACCTACAAACGCTTGGGCGTTGATTTTGACAAAATCTATTACGAATCGGACACCTACCTGGTCGGTAAGGAAAAAGTGGCCGAGGGCCTCAAAAAAGGCATCTTCTACCGCCGCGACGACGGCTCGGTGTGGGCCAACCTTACGGGCGACGGTCTCGACGAAAAACTCCTGCTGCGCGCCGACGGCACTTCGGTGTATATGACGCAAGACATCGGTACGGCCACGTTGCGTTTTGCCGACTATCCCATCGACAAAATGATTTATGTGGTGGGCAACGAACAGAACTACCACTTCCAGGTGTTGTCGCTGCTGCTCGACAAGTTGGGCTTTGCCTGGGGCAAGAACCTGGTACACTTCTCCTACGGCATGGT
>JAGCZK010000065.1 GCA_017960065.1 Paludibacteraceae bacterium | reverse complement strand
TGATGCGCAGTTGCGGGTTGAACCGCAGCAGGTCCAGCATCTTTTTCAGGTCCGTTTTCGACGCTTCGAAGTCGATTTCGTACGAATCCACCGCAAAATAGATATTTTCGAGCACCATGCTGTTGCCCTTGCTGATAGGTTTCAGCGCAATCGGGTGCTCTTCGTTTTCGGGCGTTTCGAGCCGTTTTTCGGAATGGAGCAGGTAGCCGGTTTTGTTGATGTGAAGGCCCGTGCTGCGCCCGTTGGGGAAGATGGCGGTGTAGCGCCCGGTCTGCTTGTCTGACACGGTGGTGAAGATGGAGTGCCCGTCGGCGCTGTCGAACACCTCCACGATGGCTTGCAGGGGCTGTCCGGTTTGGGCGTCGGTGATTTTTCCTTGCAAAATCCGCATGCCGGTGGGGCGTTGCTGCTCGGGCAGGTTCACCTCGTAGATGAGGCGGTGCCCTTCGTCGCCTTCGAGCCGGTCGGCCGAAAGGTAGGCCTTGTCGCCGTGTGCATTGATGCTGAATCCGATTTCGTCCTGATGCGTGTTGATCGGATAACCGATGTTGGCGGCCTTGGACCAGCCTGCACTGTCGCGCCGGCTGACAAAAATGTCGTGCTGGCCCATACCCGGCCATCCGTTCGACGAAAAGTAGAGCGTGTGGGCGTCGCTATGCAGAAAAGGGCTGATTTCATCGAAGATGGTGTTGATGCTGTCGCCCAAATTGCGCGCCCGGCCAAACTGCAGGCGCCCGTCTTCGCCCATGCGCACCGGGCAGCTCCAGATGTCCTGGCCGCCGATTCCTCCGTCGCGGCTGCTGGCAAAGAAAATCTCCTTGCCGGTTACGGCAAAGCAGGGCGTGCTCTCCCAAAAACGCGTGTTGAGCGGCTCTCCCGGGTGGATAGGCTCCGACCAGCCGTCGCCCTCGCGCATGATGTAGTAGATGTCGCAACTGCCCTTGCTGTCGGCGCGGTTGCAGGCCACATAAAACAAGTAGCGTCCGTCGGCCGACACACTCTGGGCTCCTTCGTTTTCGCGCGAATTGATCGGCGCTTTCAGGGCTTGAGCGGGTTGCCACTGGCCGTCTTTCTTAAAGCTGACATACAGGTCTTCCTGAATCTCCTGCGTGTTGCGCACCAGCCCCCGTTTTCCGACAATCACCGTCGTCGAAAACACCTGTTCGTCGGCCGAAATCGCCGGCCAGATATTGTCGAACTCGCTGTTGATGGCATCGCCCATCGGGCTCAGACTGACATCGAGCGGGTGGGCAATCGCATCTTTGGCAAAACGGCATTTGTCGATGGCATTGCGCACCTGCTTGGTCGGCCGCAGGCTTGTGAGCAGGGCCTCGGCCTCGTCGTAGCGGCCCGAATCGAAGAGCGCGCGCGCTTTGCGGAGCTGCGTTTCGTCGCGTTGTTGCAGCTTTTTGACTTTGAGCGCCTTGTCCAGGATGGCCAGGCGGTCGGTGTAGCGGTTGTTGATGCGGTAAATGTCGTCGAGCAGCCAGTACCAGGCGGCTTCGGTCTTGTCTTTTTTGATTTCTTTTTGAATGGCCTGTATGCCTTGGTCAAAATAGCCCTGCGAAATAAGATTTCCGATCTGTTCGTAGCGTATGGGGTCCAAGGCCTGGCTTGTCAGCCAGCCGAAAGTTAGCAGAAACGAAAGAAAGAGGCGTTTCATGGGCGGTTGATTTGCGGGTCGATGCCGGCGATGACCGTTTGCCGGATTTGCCCGATGAGTTGTTTTTCGTCGGCAACGTCGGCGGGTTCGAAGGCCACCGGATCGCCAATGACCATCTTCATGCGGTGAGGTACCGGGTAGTAGCGGTTTTTGGGGCAGACAAAATAGCCGCCCGAAAGGCTGATGGGCACAATGGGCAGGTGCATTTCGCGGGCGATTTCGAATCCTCCGCGCTTGAAAGCGCCGGTTTCACCGTCACAAGTGCGCGACCCTTCGGGAAAAATCACGACCGACACCCCTTCTTGGAGGATGGCTTCGGCGCGTTTGACCGATTCGAACATCTTTTTGCCTCCGCCGCGCTTGATGTAGATGAATCCGGCCAGTTCGCAGGCCTTGCCGACAAAGGGCAGCTTGCGCAGCTCCTCCTTCAATATCCATTTGAACGGGCGTCCGATCCAGCCGTAGATGGCAAAGACATCGTACATGCTGGTGTGGTTCGAGGCAAACACGTACGATTGGGTGGGGTCCAGTTTTTCGGCTCCTTCGACCTCAAACGGGCAGAGGGCCAGCGCCATCATAAAGCGCGACCAGATCATGCCGGGGTAGTACCCCCATTTGCGGTGGTCGCCGATCGAACAGCCCAGCCCGGTGACAATCGCGCACAAAATCGTGGCCGATACCCCGAAGGGAAGATAGATGACCACCAGATAAACGAACCAAAAAAAGGAGAGAACCGGATTTTTCATACAGACAAAAATAACTAAAAAAAATAACATCGATTAGACTTTACAATTTTATTTTCAGAAAGCGACAGAGAAAAGAAATGATTTTCGCGAAATTGACTAACTTTGCAATGCTATGGCACAGCAAATCAAACAGGAATTGGGATTGAAGCAGGTGCAACGCCTGTCGCCGCTTCAGTTACAGACCGTCGAACTCTTGGGAATGACGAATCTCGAGGTCGAAGAGCGTGTCCAGCGTGAACTCATCGACAATCCGGCACTCGAAGAAGGCCCCGAACCTGGCAGCGAATCCTTGCAAGAGGATTATTCCAACGATGAAACCGCCGAAAATCAGCCGATGGCCGCCGAAGACTCTTTCGACGACGATTACGAATACAATCCCTCCGAAAAACCGGTTGATCCGGTGGGCTCCTATACGGCGGCCGGTGTCAGCTTTTCGGAGAACCTGCTGCAGGAGCTGATGATGCTCGATTTTCCGAACCCGCAGGTGCGCCGTCTGGCCGTCTTTATGTTGGGCTCGCTCGATGACAACGGGTATCTGACCCGCGACGAAAACAAGATTCTCGCCGACTTTTTGGTGGATACCGGCATTGAACTTCATTCGGGCGACTACCTGACCGCCCTGACCATGTTGCAAAGCCTCGATCCTCCCGGGGTGGCGGCGCGCGATTTGGCAGAGTGCCTGCGTCTTCAGATCGAACGAAAACTCGATGAAAAGGGCGAAAACGACTTGTTGCTCGATGCCCTGGACCTGGTCGAGAACCGTACTTGGTTCGCCTATTTCACCCAGCGCCAGGCCGATGCGCTGCTCAAGGTGTCGGGGTGGGACGCCGGCCGTCTCCAGGCGGTGACCGACCTGATCCGCCACCTCAACCCGCGGCCGGCCAACGGCTACAACGAGCAGGGCCTTGCCCGTTTGGGCGAAAGCATCACGCCCGACCTGCTCTACGACGGCGAAACGGGCACGGTGTCGCTGACGTACGGCCATTTGCCCGAATTGCGTGTAAGCACCGACTTTAAGGAATTATACGAAAATGCCGATGCGCTCAAGGGCGAATCGGCCAAGAGCCGCAAGGAGGCGATGGAGTATGCCCGTCAGAAGATCGATGCGGCCAACCAGTTTATCGAAGCCTTGCGCCAGCGGGGGCAGACCATGCTCAATGTGATGCGTACCATTATCCGCTACCAGTCGGAGTTCTTCCAGACAGGCGACGATGCGCTTCTGCGTCCGATGACGCAGGAACAGGTGGCCGCCGAGGCCGGGTGCGACAATTCGACCGTGTCGCGCATGGCTTCGTCGAAGTACATTCAAACCGATTTCGGCATTCTGCCTATCCGCGATTTCTTTACCGAAGGCATCGCCCGCACCGATGGCACCGAAGTGTCGTCGCGCTATGTCAAGCAGCTGCTGGCGCAGTACATTGCCAACGAAGACCCGCAGGCCCCCTTGTCCGACCAGCAATTGTGCGACAAACTCACCGCCGAGGGGCTGGTCATTGCCCGCCGCACGGTCAACAAATACCGCGAACAAATGGGCCTTTTGCCGGCCCGTGACCGCAAACAGCAGAAATCATGAAAAAAATCGTCGTTACCCACGCTTTGTTCGAAGAGTCTTTTGCGGCTTGTCCGCCGGGATATGAATTGGTGTGTCCTGCTGCCGAGTGCGGGTTTGATGCCCAGCAGTTGCTCGAGCGGCTGCCCGAGGCCGACGCCCTCATTCCGATGTTCGACCGTCGGGTCGATGCCTCTCTGATAGCGGCGGCGCCCCGGCTCCAAGTGATTTCCAACGTGGGGGTGGGCTACAACAACATCGACCTGGAGGCTGCCCGCGAACGGGGCATTGCAGTTTGCAACACACCGCTCCCGGTAACCGAGCCTACGGCCGAGTTGGCGATGGGCCTGATGGTGGATGTGGCGCGCGGTATCAGCCGCAGCGACCGCCGCATGCGCCGTAGCGATGAGCGTTGGGGCGTGATGGAAAATATCGGTCACGGCCTGTGGGGCAAAACGTTGGGAATTGTGGGCTTCGGCCGGATCGGACAGGCCTTGGCGCGCCGGGCACTCGCTTTTGGCATGCAGGTGCGCTATTACAGCCGTCACCGCGTCGGTGCCGACATCGAAACACGTTTGCAGGCCTCTTGGATGCCACTCGACGATTTGCTCAAAACAGCCGATTTCATCTCGCTAAACACCCCCTTGACCGACCAGACCCGTCACCTCATGGACGCCCGTCGTCTGGCCCTGTGCAAGCCGAGCGCCTATCTGATCAATACGGCCCGTGGGGCGGTGGTCGATGAGGCGGCGCTTGTGGGGGCTTTGTCCGAAGGAAGGCTGGCGGGTGCCGCGCTCGACGTGTTCGAATTTGAGCCGCGTGTAACCGGGCAGCTGCGCCAGCTCGAACAGGTGGTCATCGTGCCGCATATCGGCACCGCCACCCGCGAGGCGCGCAACCAGATGGCTGCCGACGCCTTGCGTAATGTGGTGGGATTCTTCGAAGGGAATCCGGATATCAACCGCGTTTTATAATCCCTTATTTGATGCTTACCATCCGGTCTTCGGTGTTGGCCGAAGTGCTTTCGTCGTACATGCAACAAGCTTTGCAAGCAGGCAGGTAGTAACGCCCCTTGTAAGTGGCGCAGAGCTTGATCTTGAAAGAGACGGAAGCTTTGCCTGAAAGGTTGTCGATGTAGCTATACACGCGGTCGTCGCGGATGTCTTGGTACGACAAGCCGTCGGCTTTCTGCCCGTTTTCGCTGTTGAAGCGCGTGTTGAGGATTTCCCAACCCGAGGGAATCTGCTGCGTTACCGCCAGATTGTGCAACTGGTAGTCATTGGGGTTTTTGACGGTGACGTTGGCGTAAAAGTTGGTGCCTTGCTCCAAATCGGCAGGGTCGATGACTAGTCCGGACATGTCGGTATAGAAGATGTTCAGCGCCAAATGGTTTTGATAGGCGGATACTTGAGTGCGCGCCGGCGTACCGGTACGTTTGACTTTGACGTAAATTATCGACTTCCCCTTGTTGGTCAGTTGGATGTCGCCGAATTTGTCCACGCCCTCTTCGAGAGTTTGATACCAGATGAGTTCCTTTTGGTCAACGTTCCATTTTTCGTCGCTGTAGCTGCCTGTGAAATGAAGTTCTTTGTCGTGGCCTGTGATGTTGTAGAAATACGATACGGCGTAGAGCGCAAACAAGGTACTTTGTGTGCTCATCCAATGGCCCGATTCCAACTCCTTGGTGATTTCTTTGAGGTGTTTGGCGCTTTCTTCGTACTGACCCAGCCCGGTCAGCACCAATACCTTGACCGCACGGTCGCGTATGGGACTGCCAAAACTGTAGTCGAGACGGTAGTCGTATTCACCATCGGGCGCTTTGGTCAGGTTCTCGGCCACATCTTTGCGGCCGGCGGCGGCATAACTGCCTGCCAGCAGCCAACGGGCCTGACTCGAAAGGTTTTCTTGCGTGCGAAGCCGGTTCATGGCACCGATGTCGGCCTTTCCACAGATTGCCAATACGTAGAGGCGGTAAGCCTGTTCGGTTTCGTCGCAAGCTCCATATCGGCTGTTGCCTGGTTTCCATGTCGATGCGACGTTTTTGACATAGTTCGTCACTGACGCCTTGAGCCCGGCGGGCAAGCTGTAGCCCGAGCGTTCGGCCTTGTGCATGCAGTGCAAGGCATAGGCGCTGCCCCAATCATTGGGGTATGGGCTGCCAGGCCAATACGACATGCCCCCCTGCGAAGTCTTGAACATGCGCAGGCGGTCGAGCCCATGCTTGATGTTGTTTTCCACCTTGCTTTTTTGCGTAGGAGATAGTTCACACAAATCCGGCAGCAGCAATTGGGCGAAGATCTTGGAGGTGGTCTGCTCGATGCAGCCGTGCGGATAACCGATCAAATCGTCGAGCCGTTGGTTGAGGTTGATGGGCTGGATGCCCGAAACCTCGATTTCGAGGCTGTTGCTGCCCGGAAGACCGAAGGCTTTCGGACTAATCTTCTGGCTCTGACCGGCGGCAATGGTGTAGGATCCGTATTCCGAGACTGGGGTATAGCGGTTGACAATGCTGAGTTCTGTTTCATACACTGCAGATTCTCCTCCACCTTTGGCTTCGATGCGGACGCGACCGGTTCCTTCTTGATTTCCTGTCTTGATATGGAAAGCCACGGTTTTGTCGCCACTGGCCGGAATGGATACTGATTGGCTGTTGTTCCCGTCAATACTCAGTCCGCCCGAGGCGGTGATGGTCAGTTTGGCGTCGATGGCCCGATTGGTGGTCATGGCAGTTGCAGGTACGGTGATCTCTTCGTCGAGGCCTACCGTGCGGGGCAGGGTGCCGAGCACCATCAGACTTTGGCGCACGGGCACTTGTTTGTCGGCATGGCCGAAGGCTTTGCCGTCGGTGGCCACCACCATCACACGCACCTCGCCGTTATAGTTGGGCATGGTCAAGCGGTGCGTGGTAGTTTTGCCTTTTTCAAGCGTAAAAGGTCCCTGGAAGACAACCACCGGGGCAAAGCGGTTGGTCACCGCTTTGTTTTGATTGTTGAGGAACTCGTCGCCGCCAATGGAGAAAAGTTGTTCGATGCGTCCTCCGTAGGCACCGACTACCGAATTGTAGATGTCCCAAGTGCGTACCCCGAGGGCTTCGCGCGAGTTGAAGGCCTTCCAGGGGTCTGGCGTCTTGAAGTTGGTCAACGACAACAGACCTTCATCCACCACGGCCAACGAATACGACATGGGGCGGCCGGATTTTTCCGACACGGTGATGTTGTAGTCGTTGCTGGGGCGCAATTCGTCGGGCATGGCGATGACGGGCGAGAGGTGGCTTGCCGGGTCGTCGACGGTCAGCGGCAGATAGCCGTAAAGCCGGATGGGACAGTCATTCTGGCTCTGTTTGTAAGGTTGGATCAGACTGATGTGCACATAGGCGTTGGGCTGCATGTCGGCCGTTATCGGAATATCGACGCTGGCGTTTTTGTCGGTAATGAATTCACAGGTCGAAGACAGGATGCGGGCGCCGTTTTCGATGTTGACAATGGCGCGCGCGCCCGTCGTTCCGTTGAAGGTGATATGAGCCACATCGCCTACTTGGTAACTCTGTTTGTCGCTGGCCAGCGGTAGTTTGGTCGCCTTGTCACTGGCACTGAGGTTGCGGTTGGTCATGTAAGGCCAGTCAAAATAAGCCGATAAACCGCAGGAATGTCCACTGACCGGATCGTAGGCGCGTATGTAGTAGGTTCCCCAGTCATCGTGCCCGAAGTTCAGTTGGAAAGAGGCTTTTCCCGAAGCATCGGTGCTCAACTTGGTATTGTACACCGGTTGGTTGTAGCTTTGGTTGACGTAGTGGGCCAGACTGCTGTTGTTGGATTCCCACCACCAATACCAGTCGAGTCTAAAGACTTGTACCTTACAATTGGCATTGGCGACCGGTTTGCCGTCCTCGTCAAGACAAACCAATTGGAAAGTATGCGCCTTTTCGGTGTCGAGCGGCTTGGAGCCTGTCTGCGGGCTCTTGAGGCCGATGTAACGGCTGTAGGGCGAGTAGGGTACCCGTTGCGAGTGGATGCTGAAATCGCCTGATTCTTCATAGACCTTGGTGGTCAGTTGTGCCCACAATCGACCGGGAGCCGCTGTGGAGGGGTGCAAGTCGATGTTGAACTTGGCGTTGCCGTCTTGATCGAGTTTGCCGGTTTGCAGGCGGCTTTCTTCGGGGCTGAATTCGCGCGAAAGATCGTCGAAGGTAAATTTCTCATAGCCGTTGAACGAGGAGGAAGCCTTGTAAAATTCGGCTTGCAGATCGTATTTCAGTCCATGCACTTTGCCTCCGGTCAACCATTCGCTGTGCAAGGTGGCAGGGGTGCTGCCCTGTTGCAGTCGGTCGTTTTCGACCTTGAATTCGATTTTCAGCCGGTTGGGCTTGATGGTTTCAACGCGAACCGTCTTGGTATATTCGGCACCTCCAAAAGAGATTTTCGCTTCCCAGGCGCCGGTCGGGGCGTCTTCTTCCAGAGGCACGGCAAAGCAGTACAGGCCGTGTGCCGTGCCAGTTTGCACGCGGCTGCTGTGGAGTTGGCCAAGCGGAGTGTACAGTTTGAGGGTTACCGGATGCTTTTCCGGAATATTTCCGGCACGGTCGTTGAGGATGAAGCCCAGGTGCAGGGTGTCGCCGGGACGCCATACGCCGCGCTCGCCGTAGATGAATCCGCGTGTGCCTTGTTTCAGTTGCTCACCATCGACGGCAAAACTGCTGGTCGAGAGTGAACTTCCATTGTCAATGCGCAGGTAGTTGCGCTCATCGCCTTTGGAGGCGGAGAGCAGGAAGGGGGCGTTTTTCAACTTGCTGAAGGTACAGCGGCCATCGCCGTCGGTCTTGGCGGTCGCCAACAAATCTCCTTGGTAATTGTAGGCGTTCACCGTCACGTCGCGCAGGGGCGAGGCGTCAATCAAATGGTGCACCCAGACCTGCACTTCGCGGTTGTCGGCTCCGCTCTCGGCCATCAATCCCAAGTTGGTTGCCAAGAGGTTGACCTCGTGTTGCATGCGGCGCCACGAGTAGAAAGCAGGTTTCGTGGGGTCGTCTTGTTCACTCCACTTCCATTCTCCCACTTGATCGTTGATGTAATAGCCATTGCCCTGGTAGTCGCAGGAGGCAAACTCTTGTTTGGCTTTCATTTCTTCTCTGGCTTCGATTTCTTTGCGGCTCACAGGTGTTTCGTGGGCTCCCGGATAAACCGAGAAATCAAAATTGGACGAGATCGTCACATGATAAAAAGCACCGGGCTCGAGATTGACCAACTTGCTGAGGTTGAGGGCGAAGGTCTTGGTGTTGGCCAGATTTTTCTCTGTCTCGTCAAAGAAAACGGTTTCGTGGGCAATCAGTCGTCCGACGCGTCGCAATCCATTGCACGAGCCCAATTCGTTTTCTTGAAAAAATTGCAACGCATTGCGCTCCGGGATCTTATAGACCCGTACGATGACTCCGCACAGGTGGCGGCATTGGAAGGGCAAAGTGATTTGGTCGGTGGCCGGGACGATGGTTGCCGAACTCAAAAAGCGGAGCATGGGCTCGTCGTTGCCGAGATCGACCGTGAAGCGTTGGTCTTCGCCCAAGCGGAGGCCGCTCTTGCTTAGGATACCCTGGTTGACCACCACAGCTGCCTCGCCCTTGCGACCTGTTTCGGGAAAGAGGCGGATGCGGTTCTTTTCGATCTCATACTTGGTCGTGTTCTGTCCTTCGAGAAAGGCCAGACCTTTGAGGTCTTGGGTGGGGTTGAGGTTTTTGTTGAAGGTGATTTCGACGCAGGGGACCGGGGTCTCGACAAACTTGACGTCCCACACCACAAATTCGCTGACCGAAGGGATGGTGACCACGGCGGATTTCTCCTCGCCCTTGCCGTCGGCTTTGTAGGTGAAGCGCAGTTCGCGGGCTTCGGCGCTGGCTTGGATACCGTTGATGCGGGCCTCGTGCAGGTTGCTTTGGCTCAGGTGCTCCCAGTGATATTGCAGCTCCTCACTGAACTTGCCGCATTTTTCAACCTCTTCGTCGTTTTCCTGGTCGGCCGTTTTCAACGACAAGGTAAGATGGTAGCGGGTATCGTCTTCTTCGTCGATTTGCGGTTCGCAGAAATAAGCATGGGCGTTCCAATCGAGCACGTCAAACGAAAAACGGAACAAGTCGTGCGGCTTTTCGGCCTTGACCAGTTTGTCGAGCTGGAGCTCGACGGTGTAGGTCTGGCCGCGCTTGAGGTTTTGCTTGGGGCTGATGAGCAGGGTCGTGCGGTCTTCGGAGAGCGTGTAGGCGGCTTCGGTCTTCGGTTTGATCTTTACGGCCTTTTCCCATTTGCCGTCTTGGACCCACTCGTCTTCGACGGGGTTGCTGAGCACCACGCAGATGTCGGAGGTTTTCGATACGGTACCCGACGTGAAGGCTTCGACAAAGGGATTGAAGTCGGGATTCTCATCCTTTTGGGGATTGTGAGAACATGCGCCCAACAAGACGCAGACCAGGACCGCCCAGGCAGTCCGTACCAAGAGATTGGTTTTCATGTTTATGCAGGTTGTTTGTTTTAGCAATTTTGCCTACGCAAATTTAAAAAAATTTTTTGATTGTTGGCCGAAGTTTGCTAAATTTGTGGAAAAGCATTGCCTATGACCAGCAAGGAACTGATGCGCGAGGCCATCCGGCTCTCCATCGAGAATGTCAAGCAGGGCGGAGGCCCCTTCGGGGCGGTCATCGCCCGCGGCGGCGAAATCATCGCCACCGGAGTCAACCGTGTGGTGCCCAACCACGACCCTACGGCCCACGCCGAGGTGAGCGCAATCCGCGCGGCTTGCGAGCGTTTGGGCACCTTCGACCTTTCAGACTGCGACATCTACACCTCGTGCGAGCCTTGTCCCATGTGCCTGGGCGCCATCTATTGGGCGCGTCTGCGCAAGGTCTATTACGGCAACAACCGCGACGACGCCGAACGCATCGGTTTCGGCGACGCCTTCATCTACCGGGAGTTGGCCTGCCCCATTGAAGCGCGCGAAAAAAAGATAAAACAGCTGCTGCCCGATGAGGCGGCCCAAGCCTTCGACGACTGGACGGCCAAGGCCGACAAAGACCCCTATTGAAGCCGCCGGCGCTCGAAGTGCGCGCGCACGTAGGCGAAGAAGAACAGCACGCCGAGCAGGTTCACGGCCCAGGCGGCCCAAAAGGCCGAATGGTAGCCCCAGTGCTGGGCCAATGCCCCTCCGGCCAGTACGCCGAGTCCCATCCCCACATCCCACGAAATGAGCAGCGACGAGTTGGCCGTGCCCCGCTGGTGGCTCGAGGCCAGGTTGATGAACATGTTTTGCAGGGCCGGGTAGGCGTGCCCGTTGCCCAAGCCCACCACCAGGGCGGCGCCGTAGTAGCCGACGGGGTTGTGCAGGGCGGCGAAGAGCAGGTATCCGCCCAGCGAAAGGAGCAGCCCCATGGCGGCGTTGCGGCCGATGTGCCCCTTGCCCAGACTGCGCCCGCCCACGAGCCGCGACAAAATCAAACCGCCGGCCAAGAGCAGAAAGAACACGCCCGTTCCGCCGGTAATGTCCAATTCTTCCTTCCCGTAAATGGCGACGTAGGTCGAAACCACGCCGTAGGCGAAACTCATGCTGGCGATGACGCCCGATTCGCACCAGGCGCGCGTCAAAAAGAAGCGGTCGAGCGAGAACATCTGCTTGTGTTCGACCAGGGGGCGGGGCTTGAGCTCGAGTCGCGAGTTGATGACCACGCCGGCGAAGGCGGTCAGGGTGGCGAGGGTGAAGATGAGCTGGTAGCTGCGGGTTTGCTTGAGCAGCAGGAGGGCGAAGGTGGGGGCGATGGCGGCAGCGATGTTGTTGCTCAGACCGTAGTAGCCGATGCCTTCGGCCCGGCGCGACGAGGGCAGGGTGTCGATGGCCACGGTGCTGTTGGCCACGGTGGTGGCGCCGAAGGGGGCGCCGTGCAGGGTGCGCACAATGGTGAACAGCAGGAGCGTGCCGGCCACCAGGTAGCCCACGAAGAAGACGGCGAAGAGCGAGTAGCAGACCAACAGCACCTGCTTGCGCTCAAAGCTGTCGGCCAGGTAGCCGCTCAAGGGGCGGATGAGCAGGGCGGTGATGGTGTAGCCCGACAGCACGAGGCCGATGGTTTGGCGGTCGGCGGCGAAGGTTTCGCTCAGGTAGAGGGGCAGCAGCGGAGCCAACAGCATGAACGAAAAGAAGATGAGAAAGTTGGCGGTCCATACTTTCAGGTAGTTGCTGTTCCACAATTTTTCTTCTGTCGTTTCCATATCGGCTGCAAAGTTACAAAAAATAAACTACCTTTGTCCTTGTGAAAACCTGGTTTCGAAATATCGTGCGCCGGCGGTGGGTACGTGCGGCGGCGGCCGTTGTGGCGGCTTGGCTGCTGTGGCTGGCCGCGATGTGGCTGGCCACCCCGGCACCGCTATTCGACTCCCCGTGCGCCACGGTGGCCGTGGCGGCCGACGGACAGCTGCTCGGCGCCCGCATCTCCGCCGACGGACAATGGCGTTTTCCGCCCCTGGCCCAAGCGCCCGAAAGAATTGCCGCCGCCCAGGTGCTCTACGAAGACAAGCGTTTCCGCTGGCATGTCGGCATCGACCTGTTGTCGCTAGGCCGCGCCGTGTGGCAAAACCTGCGCGCGGGCTGCATTGTTTCGGGGGGCAGCACCCTCACCATGCAGTTGGCCCGCATCTCGTACGGCAATTGTCCGCGCAGCCTCTGGCAAAAAATCCGCGAGGCCAACCGCGCCCTGTTTCTCGAAATCCGCTACAGCAAAGACCAAATCCTGGCCATGTATGTGTCGCAGGCTCCCTATGGCGGCAATGTGGTGGGCGTTTCGTCGGCGGCGTGGCGCTATTGGGGCCGTCCGGCCGAACAACTCTCGTGGGCCGAAGCCGCCACCTTGGCCGTGCTTCCCAACGCTCCTTCGCTCATTCATCCCGGTCGCAGCCGCAACCTTCTGAAAACCAAGCGCGACGCGTTGCTCAAGCGCTTGTGCGAATCTGGTCGCATCGATGAAACCGACTACTCGCTGGCCTTGCAGGAACCGCTTCCGCAGGCACCGCGGCCCCTGCCTTCGCAGGCACCGCATTTGGTCGACCGCATTGCGCAAAACGCACGCGGCATGCTGGTGCAAACTACGCTGCAGGCGGACCTGCAGCAGCGCTGCCAAGAGATTGCCGACCGCTTTGCCGCCCAATACAAAAACAACCAGGTGCACAACATCGCCGTGCTGGTGGCCGAGGTCGAAACCGGCCGGGTGCTGGCCTATGTGGGCAATACGCTGCTTCCGGCCGACCCGCGGTGCGGCAACCAGGTCGACGTAGTTGCGGCCCGCCGCTCGTCGGGCAGTACGCTCAAGCCCTTTTTGTACGCCGCCATGCTGCAGGAGGGCGATTTGTTGCCCGGCACGCTGGTGGCCGACATCCCCATCAACATCAACGGCTTTTCGCCCGAAAACTACAACCATGCCTACAGCGGTGCCGTGCCGGCCTCGCTGGCCATCAAGCAGTCGCTCAACGTGCCCTTGGTGCGCATGCTCCGCCAATACCATCAGGGCCGCTTCCTCGAACTGCTGCGCGCGACCGGCTTTTCGACCCTCGACCGCGAAGAGGGCCATTATGGCGCCTCGTTGATTTTGGGAGGCGGCGAAATCAGTCTCTGGGACCTGGTGGGCGCCTATGCCTCTTTGGCCCGCGTGCTCAACCACTACACCCGCTACAACGGGGCCTACAACCCGGCCGACATCCATCCGTTGGCCTATGCCGAGCCGGGAGAAGCCTCGGCCGAAGCGCCCAAGTTGCAGGAGAAAGGACTTTATTCGGCGGCGGCCGTTTATCAGATGTTCGAGGCCATGTCGGCGCTCAGCCGCCCCGAGGAGGAGGCCGATTGGCAACAGTTCAGCAGCATGCGGCAGGTGGCCTGGAAGACGGGTACGAGTTTCGGTGCCCGCGATGCCTGGTCGGTGGGCGTGACGCCCCGCCATGTGGTGGGCGTGTGGGTCGGCAATGCCGACGGCGAGGGTCGCGCCGGCCTGACCGGGGTGGGCTATGCCGCTCCGGTCATGTTTTCTGTGTTTTCGGGCCTGCCCGACGGGCCTTGGTTTGAGCGCCCTTACGATGAAATGGTCGAAATGCCCGTTTGCCGGTTGAGCGGTCACCCGGCCGGCGAATTTTGCAGCCCGGTCGATACCCTTTGGGTGCACGGCGCCGGGATGGAGCTGCGGCCCTGTCCGTACCACCGCCGGGTACACCTTTCGCCCGACGGGGCCTGGCAGGTCAACACCTCCTGCGTCGATCCCGATTCCATGGTGCATGTCAATTGGTTCGTGCTGCCGCCGGGCATGGCCTGGTATTACCGCAAAAAGCATTTGGAGTATCACGCGCTGCCGCCTTACCGCTCCGATTGCGAGCACGACGAATCGGCCGCCCTGCAGATTGTCTATCCCGAGCCGGGCGCGGTGTTGGTGCGTACGGTGGGAATGCAGGGCAGTTTGGGCAGTTTGGTGTTCCAGGCGGCCCATGTCGATGAAGGGGCGCAAGTGTATTGGCACCTCGACGAGGAGTTCTTGGGCACCACAACAGGCGACCACCGCCTGCGGTTGGAACCCGGATTGGGTCCCCACCGGCTGACGGTGGTCGATGACAAAGGCCGCTCGGCCTCGGTGCCCTTTACGGTGCGTTAGATGATTTCGATGCCTTGCTCGGCGGCCAGCTTCAATCCCAAGTCTTTGAGCTTGTATTTT
This sequence comes from Paludibacteraceae bacterium, assembly GCA_017960065.1. Lineage (GTDB taxonomy): Bacteria > Bacteroidota > Bacteroidia > Bacteroidales > Paludibacteraceae > Enterocola. Next base: position 1,935 of record JAGCZK010000065.1, on the reverse strand, counting down.
TGGATCTTACCGCTGCCCGTCAGGGGGAATTCCTTGATAAAGAACACGTACTTCGGAATTTTATAGCGGGCAATCTTGCCTTTGCAGAACTCGCGTACCGTTTCGGCCTCCATCGTCACTCCTTCTTTGAGGATGATGAAGGCACCGACTTCCTCTCCGTATTTTTTCGAGGGAACCGCCGCCACCTGTACGTCGCTGATGCCTTCGAGGTGGTAGAGGAACTCTTCGATTTCGCGCGGATAGATGTTTTCGCCTCCGCGGATGATCATGTCCTTGATACGACCCGTAATGCGGTAGTAGCCGTCTTTATCCTTGATGCCCAGGTCGCCCGAGTGCAGGAACCCGTTTTTGTCGATGGTTTCGGCCGTGGCTTCGGGGTTTTTGTAGTAGCCCTTCATGACGTTGAAGCCGCGGCAGCACATTTCGCCCTGGACTTCGGGCGGACAGATTTCGCCGGTTTCGGGGTCGATGACCTGCACTTCGACAAAGGGATAGTCGCGGCCGACGGTGGTGCAGCGTTGCTCAAACGTGTCGTCGACGGTGGTTTGGGTCATACCCGGCGACGATTCGGTCAGGCCATACACACTGGTGATGGTCATGTGCATCTTTTCGCTCACTTGGCGCATGAGTTCGATCGGGCAGAGCGAGCCGGCCATAATGCCTGTACGCAGACAGGTGAGGTCGAAGGTGTCGAAGAGCGGGTGGCTCAACTCGGCGATGAACATGGTGGGCACGCCGTAGAGGGCCGTGCAGCGTTCGCGGTGCACCGAGGTCAGTACCGTGAGGGCGTCAAATTTTTCGACCATGACTTCGGTACAGCCGTGGGTCAGGCAATTCATGGTGGCCAGCACCACGCCGAAGCAGTGGAACAGGGGCACACACACGCAGAGCTTGTCGTCTTGGGTGAACTTCATATTCTCGCCGGTAAAGAAACCGTCGTTGGCAATGTTGTAGTGGGTCAGCATCACGCCTTTTGGGAAACCGGTGGTTCCCGATGTGTACTGCATGTTGACCACGTCGTGGCACGATACCGAGGCTTTGACACGGTTGAGCTCGTCATCGGCAATCGATTGGCCCAAGAGGAGCACTTCGGCAGTGTTGTACATGCCTCTGAACTTTTCCTGGCCGATGTAGATGACGTTGCGCATGTGCGGAAACCGTTCGCTCTTGAGGTGGCCGCGTTGGCAGGTTTTGAGCTCGGGCAGCATCTTGTAGGTCATGTCCACATAGTCGCAGTCCCAAGTGCCGTTGATGATGCACAGCGTGTGCATGTCGGAGTTTTCGCAGAGGTACTCCAGTTCGTTCTGCTTGTAGTTGGTGTTGACGGTGACGCAGACCGCTCCGATTTTGGCGCAGGCATAGAGGAAGGTGAGCCAATCGGGTACGTTGGTTGCCCACAAGCCCACATGGGTGCCGCGTTCAACCCCAATCGACAGCAGGCCTTTGGCCAGATTATCGACGCGCTGGTTGAATTCTTTCCAGGTAAACCGCAAGTCGCGGTCGGAGTAAACGATGTATTCTTTGTCGGGAGTGGTTTCGGCCCAATGTTCGAGCCATTGGCCCAATGTCCGCTCGGATAATTCCTTTTTCATAAGATGATAGCCTCAGTCGTGAATTAAAACGGCGTGTAAACAACTGCCAAAATGCGTGCGTGGTTTTCGGCGGCGCAAACCAGATGGTCAACAATCGAGTCGTAGTAGATGCTGTCGCCGGCTTCGAGCAGGTATTCGTTTTGTCCGTAAACGATTTTTACCTTGCCTTCCATCACATAGATAAATTCCTCGCCTTCGTGCGAAGACTTTTGAAGCGTTTCGGTTTCCTTGTTGGTGATGTTGATGATGAAGGGCTCCATGTGACGGCCGGCCTTTTGGTTGGCCAGCGAGGCGAAGTCGAGGTGCGAGTTGCTGCGCGCGGTGGCGTTGGAGGTGCTCATGG